>CACXBO010000075.1 GCA_902765975.1 Oscillospiraceae bacterium | reverse complement strand
CCGCCGTGCGCGGCAGGGGAGCTTTTTGTTGATTTTCGGTCGCTGGATAGTGTATAATGAGTCAAACGTGTACGAAGGCAGACTATGGCTCTGAGACCTATCAAGCTGACAAGGGAATATGAAAAGCAGCTATGCTGCCGAGATGATACCCCTTGCGCTTACAGAGCAGCAGAAAGCTCGGTATAGATAGAGAGCGATATTGGATAAATTCTTTGAGGGAAAATTTAAGGAGGCTGCAATATGGATATGACGGTACCCTGCGATAACGGGCTTATCAACTTAAGAGTCGGCGCGATAATAATGCGGAACGGAAGAATACTTATGGTCGGAAACAAAATCCGTCCGGAGTATTTATACTCGGTTGGAGGAAGAATCCAGTTCGGAGAGACGGCAGAAGAGGCGGTAAAGCGAGAGGTATGGGAAGAGACAGGAGCGAAAATGGAGATTGACCGTCTCGGTTTTATCCACGAGAACTACTTTTACGGTGATTCTCCCAGAAACTTCGGCAAGCTGATATACGAGCTGTCGTTCTTTTTCTATATGAAGACTCCCGAGAACTTCTCTCCGGAATGTCACAGCCAAACGGATTATGACGCAGAGGAGCATCTTGTATGGATAAAGCCGGATGAAGACGTGCGCTACTATCCGGAGTTTTTCCGGACGGAGCTTTTGAATCCGACACGCGGCGTAAAGCACCTCGTGACCGACGAGCGTGAAAAAGTTTAGTGAGGCGGCTTATGAAGCATTACGATGAGATATTCAGAAGAAGATCGTTCCATATATTCAGAGACGCCGAGCCTTTGACGGATGGCGATATCGAAAAGCTTGAGGCGTTCATCAAAACGGTTACTCCGCTGTATCCCGACATCAAAACGGAGACTGTCATAGTGCCGGAAAACGAGACGAACTGCCGCCGCGGAGGAGATAGGTGCATCCTGTTTTACAGCGAGGCGAAGGGCGACTATCTGCGAAATATCGGATATATTGGCGAGCAGATAGACCTGTATCTTACGTCGCAGAACATAGGCGCGCTATGGTACGGCGTGGGCAGACCTAAGGAGAAGACGAGGAACGGTCTGGGCTTCGTGATTATGATCGTTGCAGCAAGAGTAGCGGAGGGCGCGTTCCGAAAGGATATGTTCAAAGCGAAACGAAAGCCGCTTTGCGATATTTGGAGCGGTGAGACGCTCGGAGTCGGTGAGATAGCGCGCTTCAGCCCGAGCGCGGTAAACTCTCAGCCTTGGGCGGTTGAAAACGCGGAAGGGAAGCTGAAGGTATACAGGAACAACCGACCAGGAGTGCGCGGACTTCTTCCGGTACCGCTCGTCAGCTATTTCAACAGGATAGATATGGGGATATTCCTCTGCATACTTGAGACCTGCCTTGAGCGTGAGGGCTATTCGTTTGCCAGGGAGCTTCTGAGCGACACTGAAGACTTCAAAGGCGAATTTGTCCCAGCAGCTGTCTACGCATACTCACGATAAGGAGAGAGAATATGTTCCGTGAGATGAGAAGGAAAAAGCAGAGCCTATCCGAAAAAGAGTGCGTCGAGGTGCTTATCAGCGAGAAACGGGGAGTTCTCTCCCTTATCGGCGATAACGGTTACCCATACGGTATTCCGCTTAATCATTGGTACTGCGAGGAGAATGGAAAATTATATTTTCATGGCGCCAGGGAAGGGCATAAGTTGGATGCTTTAAAGTCCTGCGAAAAGGCCTGCTATACGGTTTTTGACGAGGGCTATCGCAGAGAGGGAGAATGGGCGCTCAATGTTAGGAGCGTGGTCGTTTTCGGAATAATCCGTCTCACAGACGACCCGGAGACAAAGGAGCGTGTCTGCGCGGCCCTGTCCCGAAAGTTTACCGGGGATGATGCATACTTTGAGAAAGAGCGTTCGGCTCTTCCGAGAGCGATCTGCCTTGAACTGACTCCTGAGCATATCTCCGGCAAGCTGGTTAACGAATCGTAAAACAAGCATCTATCGAATTCAATATATCAGCAGATCGGGTAAGTTAAGAAAAAGAAAACGGATTTTGCGGCTGGCATCTTCGGTTGCCGGCCGCCATTTTTATAAAATGGAGAAAACTTTTCGGAAAAAATGTAGAAACATCCAAAAAATTTGAATAATTATTGACTTTATTTGTATACTATGCTAAGATTTTTGCATGAAGCAAAAGCTTCAAATAAAAAACAGAATAGGAGAATTACAAATGACAGGCATTCCTCTGATCATTGCGTTCGTAGTCGCGATTGTTGCGATGATCCTTTTGATCTCCAAGCTGAAGGTCCACCCCTTCCTGGCGATCATGGGAGTCTCACTTGCCCTGGCGATAATCGCCGGAATCCCGCTGAAGGATGTGCCGGGGATAATCGGCGCGGGCTTCTCCGGCACGTTCACGTCCATCGGAATCGTGATAATCCTCGGCGCTTTTATTGGATCCGTTCTTGAGAAGACCGGCGCCGCGCTGAAGCTTGCCGATATGGTTATAAAGCTGGTCGGAGAGAAAAAGCCTGAGCTTGCCATGGAGCTTATGGGCTGGGTCGTTTCGATCCCCGTTTTCTGCGACAGCGGCTTCGTCATCCTCAACCCGATCCGCAAGGCTCTCGTAAAGCGCACTGGCAAATCAAGCGTCGCCATGACGGTGTGCCTCTCCTGCGGGCTCTACATTGCCCACGTGTTCATTCCTCCGACGCCCGGCCCAATTGCGGCGGCACAGACGCTCGGCGCCGGCGAGCACCTGCTGCTCGTTATAGGGCTCGGTGTTCTCTGCTCAATATTCCCCCTCATTGCAGGTTACATATACGCCCGCTTTATCGGCAAAAAGATAAAGAGCGCCGATGAGCTCGGCGGCAAGGACGAGGTTGTAAAGACCTATGAGGAGCTGAAGGCCGAATACGGAAAGCTCCCATGCGGCTTGAATGCAATTGCGCCTCTGGTAGTTCCCATTCTGCTTATGGGCCTTTCCTCCGTTTCCTCAATGGCGGGCTGGACAGGCTTCATAGCCGAGCTTCTGACCTTCCTCGGAACTCCGATCATGGCTCTTGCGGTGGGCACTCTGCTCGCTATTGTCCAGCTCTTCACTGCGAAGAAGGGCAAGGACTTCTACAATCTGACGAATGATACGCTTAAGACGGTTGGCCCCATCCTCTTCGTTACAGCGGCGGGCGGCGTTCTCGGCAAGGTCATCGCCTCCTCCGATATGGTGAACTTCATTACCGCACATGCGGCAGTTCTTCAGACTCTCGGCATCTTCTTCCCCTTCCTGCTCTCCGCCATACTCAAGAGCGCGCAGGGCTCCTCTACCGTTGCAATAACGACAACGGCCGGGATCGTTGCGCCGCTGCTTGGCGTTCTGGGCTATACCTCTCCCGCCGAGATCGCTCTCGTCGTAATGGCTATCGGAGCCGGAGCAATGACGGTTTCCCACGCGAACGACTCTTATTTCTGGGTGGTTACGAATTTCGGTGAGATGAAGCCGGAGGAGGGCTACCGTTCTCAGACTCTGATGACTCTTGTTATAGGCATAGCTGCTATGGTTGAGATATTCATCGTAAGCCTGTTCATCTAAACCTTACAGACGACCAGAAGGGAGCATTCAATGAACAAACAACTGCGCGAGCATGCGAATGAGATAGTTAAAAGCGCAATAGCCGCCGTACAGCCTGACGCCGCAGTCATGCGCGCGCTTGCCGGCAAGCAGTTTCCCGGCCGCGTGCTTCTCGTTGCGGCGGGCAAGGCGGCATGGCAGATGGCGAAGGCCGCCTCTGATACACTGGGCGACAGGATAGAGGCAGGCGTAGTCGTTACCAAATACGGCCACGTTATGGGTCCGATCGCAAATTTCGACTGCTATGAGGCGGGGCATCCCGTGCCGGATGAGAACTCGTTCCGCGGCACCCAGGCGGCGCTTGATCTTGTAGACGACCTCAAGCCGGAGGATACCGTTCTGTTTCTTCTGTCGGGAGGCGGGAGCGCGCTATTTGAGAAGCCGCTCATTCCGGCTTCGGAGCTTCAGGACATAACGGGGCAGCTTCTTGCCTGCGGAGCGGATATAGTTGAGATAAACACTATCCGCAAGCGGCTTTCAGCCGTAAAAGGCGGTCGCTTCGCACAGATATGCTCTCCGGCTCAGGTAGAATCCGTCGTCCTATCGGATATCCTCGGCGATCCTCTGGATATGATAGCATCAGGTCCGGCATGCCCGGATTCGGCAACGGATCAGGATGCGAAGAACATAGTCCGCAAGTATTCGCTCAGACTGTCTGACGACGCAAAGAGACTTCTTGATGTGGAGACTCCCAAGCATCTCGACAACGTGGATACCCAGATAAACGGAAGCGTCAGAGAACTCTGCGCTGCTGCGGCGAAGACCTGCCGCAGGCTTGGCTATACGCCAGTAATCCTGACCGATCAGCTCTGCTGCCAGGCAAGAGAGGCGGGCAGCTTCCTTGCCTCGATAATCAAGACCCACAGGTCGGACGGAGGCTCCTACGCGTTCATCGCGGGCGGCGAGACCGTCGTTAAGCTCACGGGCAAGGGCAAGGGCGGAAGAAATCAGGAGATAGCTCTTGCCGCGGCTCCCGGCATAGCCGGAATGCGCAATGTCGCCGTCTTCTCTGTCGGAAGCGACGGCACGGACGGGCCGACTGACGCCGCAGGAGGCTATGCCGACGGCGATACCTGTGCAGAGCTAAGGGCTCTCGGCATTTCGGTGGACGCCGTGCTTCAGGATAACGACGCATATAACGCTCTCAATAAGATCGGCGGGCTTTTCTTCACAGGTCCGACGGGTACGAACGTAAACGACGTTGCCGTAGCACTGCTCAAAACGGAATAATATTTCAATTCGGAGGTCACGCTTATGGAATACCGTCGCTTTTCAGATCACATCGTCCTGCGCCTCGATCCCGGAGACGAGATCTGCACCTCGCTTTTGAAGCTTGCAGAGACTGAGGATATACGCCTCGCAGAAATATCCGGACTGGGAGCGGTGAACGATTTTACGACCGGAGTATTTGACACCGTCGAGAAGAAGTACTACGCCAACAGCTTCCGCGGGGCGTTTGAGATAACCTCTCTCACGGGTACGCTTACACGCATGGACAGCAAGCCCTATCTGCATCTGCATATGAGCGCCGGCGACAGGGATGGCAAGGTGTTCGGCGGTCATCTGAACCGGGCGATAATCAGCGCGACGGCGGAGATAGTACTAAACGTTATACCCGGAGAGGTTGACAGAAGCTTCAGCGAAGAGATCGGGCTGAATCTGTTCCGGTTCTAAGTCGCAAGTCAATAAAAAAACCTCCTTTGCTTTTTAGCAAAGGAGGTTTTTTCCCCTATACGGTCATTCCTTGCAGACGTCTACCCACTCCGCACCTGGGCAGGCAAGCTCAAGCTCCTCTATCGTAAGGCGTACTGCGCTCTGATCGTTTCCGGCGGCGGGATAGACGACCCCGTGCTTTTTCAGACTCACGTCGAGATAGACGGCAACGTCTCCGTTCGCGCCGAAGGGGCAAACGCCTCCGACTGCGTGACCGATGAGAGCTTCAACGTCCTCTGCGGGTATCATAGTCGCCTTGCAGCCGAAACGAGACTTATACTTGGGATTATCTATGCGCGCCATACCCTCTGCAAGTATCAAAACGGGACGTCCGTTCTGAAGAAATGAGAGGGATTTTGCTATCATTCCGGGCTCGCAGCCGAGAGCTGCTGCCGCTGCAAGCACGGTGGGGCTCTTCTCCTCGGGTATGATTATTCGGTCGGCAAGCCCTTTAGCTTCAAGATACGCGGTGGCTTTTTCAATGGACATCGTGTTCCCTCCGTTTTTAGTTAGTTTTCCGACACGTGATTATATATTGCAAGGCCGCATTTGACAAGCTTTTTTTCAAAAGACTCGAAAGGGCAATAAAAGAGCGTAAAACTAAATTGATATTGGAATTATTTGACAATATTGACCGACACGCTTGCTATGCAGCGCAGCTTTGTGATATACTTATAATATATATTTCGGCTGCAACAGCCGAAGAGGGGAGGAAAGCCATGTTTTGCGTAAACTGCGGAAGCGAGCTTAAGGAGGGGACTATGTTCTGCCCCGACTGCGGAGCGCCTGCTGGCGCCGCGCCTGCCGCTGATGAACTGCCCGGCGATCGGGTGAAGCTCTGTGCAGATGGGAAATACCGCTGGGTGTACGAGATGAGCCTTTTCAAAAATCCGACTGTGTTCGTGCTTATCTGGAAGATATTCTTCTTTATCTTCCTCGGAATCTTCGCGATTATGATGATAGTGGACGCGGCCGAATGGAGCGATTTTTTTCCTGACAGGTTCCTTAACAGCCTTAAGATAATGGGTTATTTCACCGTTGGAATGACGGTTGTCGTCGGGATCTCCTATCTCATCTATGCAGCTATTATGGGCGGGAAATATATAGTTGAATTCGAAATGGACGACGAGGGAGTGAATCACAGACAGATCGCGTCTCAGTCGAGAAAAGCCAAGAAGCTCGGAGAGGCTGTCGCAGTCGCGGGAGCTCTTTCCGGAAACCTTACTATGACCGCCGCCGGTATCAACTCACAGCGCACGGAGATGTACTCCGAGTTCTCCAAGGTCAGGAAGCTGAAGGCGTATCCGCGCAGAGGCGTCATAAAGCTCAACGCTCCGTTTAACCATAATCAGGTCTATGCTTCAAGGGAGGACTTCGAGTTCGTCAGGGAATACATAGTTTCCCGCTGCGTAAATCTCAAAAAGTAACTGAAAGCAAGAGAACAGACGGACAGGCTGCGAAAGGAGAGCTATTATGCTGAGAAGAATAATAACGGTCGTTCTCGCTCTGTGCCTTACCGCCGGGCTTTTGCCTTTGGCTGCAGAGGCGGAAGACGTTACAGGCTTAAGCTGCACGGTAGACGGAGTGACATATACCTACAGCGTTATTACAGGAGATGGAGACGGATTATACGCAGAGATAACCGGAGTAGAGTGCGAAGATAATATAACGAGCCTCTCTATACCCGCAGCGCTTCCGTATAACGGAGAGACCGTTACCGTAAGGGCATACTGCCCCCAGAATTCGGAGCCGTATTGCGATACCCTCAGCTCCGTCACCTTCCCGGAAGGTTTGGACGTCATAGGCGATAGGGCATTTGAAAACTGCCGGTTTACCGAGCTCGTTATCCCGCCGCACATAAAGTCTATTGGCAAGTGGGCGTTCTCCGGCTGCAGAGAGCTTGAGTCGCTCACGATACTTCCCGGGGTACGAACTATAGGCGTCAGCGCGTTCAGCTTTTGCGACGGTCTCATTGGAAAGACCGTGGAGCTTCCGGCAACGGTCGATACGCTCTGCAACGGAGCCTTTTGGGGAATAATGGCTCTTGACGAGACTGAGACGGACAAGAGACCGCTTACCGTGCGCATCCTGAATCCGGATATCGTTTTTGAGGAATCGGAGAGGTATACGTCCAGCTATTACGCTGCCGGAGATACGGAACACAGCAGAATACTTGAGGCGTCGGATCCCTTCGGAGCGTCGGCTTACGTTGTGCTTTGCGGTTATGAAAAGACCTCGCTCGGAACGGACTCCGCTCTTAAAAAATACGTAGAAAAATTCAACGGCACCATCATCTTCCGAAGCTGGGGCAAGCAGGGCGGAGGCGGCTTTATCGAGCACTACTACACCCGCGAAATAAGCTTCCGTGCGCTTGAATACATACCGCAGACACACAGAGTTTCCGGATTTTTGCCGGACGGCGTTGAGGTGCGTCTGATGCGCGGCGGCGAGCCTGTCGAGCTTACGGTAGAAAACGGCGCTTTCTCTGCGGAGATAGAAGAGGGAGCGGACGTCGTTATCACCGCGCATAAGGAAGGCTTCTACGACCAGATACTCGTAAAAACCGCCGCAGAGTTCAAAAACGACTGGATCGTAAATCTTGATGCGTTCACTCCGCTTCCGGCAGCGGGCAGGCTTACAGTTGACGCGATCAGAGGAACCGCGGCGCTGACAAGCTTTGACGGACTCACGTTTGCTCTTTCGGCGGGCGAAGAAGCTCTCACCGAGGGCGTGGATTACGAGATCAGCTATCCGTATATCGTTCTGACAGATCCCGAGGCTTTCCGCGCTGACACTGAGCTGAAGCTCTCCGTTTTCCCGGATGCATCGCTCAGGCTCGGTAACGCCGAGGCAGTTACGACAGGAGCCGAGGGAAGGTTCAGCGTTATTCTGACCGAATGGGGAAGAATAAACGTCGCTGCAGAGGGCGGCACGGAGGCTCCGAACATAGTAGTCATTTTTGATTCGGAAGGGAATGCGGTGTCGAGCGGAGAGACGGAGGCGGGGATGTTCTGTTCCGACCGTCTGCCCGCGGGGAGCTACTCAGCCGCAGCATTCAATAAAAACGGCGCCTTCAACGGTGTGAGCTCTCTTGCGGCTTTTCTAAAGCTCGGGCTGAGGTCCGGCAGGGACTACGCGCTTTCCTCTTCTCCGATATCGGTTGAGGACGGAAAGACGGCGGAGGTAAGCCTTTCCGTACCGAATTTCGACGCCTCCGGAATGATTGCGTTCGTTCGTCCGGAGCTGAGCGGGGTTATAATAAGAAAGACGGGCGTCGTTTCCGGAGAGTGGTTCGACGTGCAGGTTCGCTATTCTCTCGCCGAAGGGGTCTCTCCGGAGGGCGCAAAAATAAACCTCACGCTGCCGGAGAGCGCCGTGCTCAGGGCCGTGTCAACGGCGACCGAAGAGATGACGGTTAACGACGGGGCGGTTAATATTGAAAATGACAGCGGTACGCTGTACCTTACGGTCAAATCGGCCGTTACGGGAGTGCAGTCCTTCGGCGCGTCGGTCACTGCTGCGGGCGTGACCGTTCCGATAGGAACTGCGTCCGTTCAAGTTGTCGGAACGCTCAAGGTCGATACAGACGACGCTTTTCCGCACGACAGAAGCGGCTTTGTCACCGTAATGACCGTTCCTGATACCGAAGTCAGGCTCTACGTTGATAACGGAGAGGAGCCGATCAGCACGGGAATATCCAACGGAAACGGAAGACTAACCCTGAGCTACGCGCTTCCGGATTCCGCAGTTTACGGTCAGAGCGTTGCTCTGAGAGCAGAGGCGGAGCTTGACGGTGTAAAAACGTCGGATACGGTGACTGTCACGTATTTCCCGTCCGGCACCTTTTTGAAAAAGCTTGACCTCATCTACTGCGATCACAGATATTCCGTTCTGAATATTGACGATCCGGCATCCGAGAACTGGTACTATCTCTACGTTCCGGCAAATGGAGAGGCGCTGAGGCATTTCGGCTTTGAGTCGGTCATACAGACCGAGGAGGAGCTTGAGAGCGTAACGGTTTACGCAACGATGACGGACGGCTCAACGAGATCGGCCGATATGACTCTCTCGTCGAGAAGCGGCATTAATTCCGTTTACGTCGGCGAGATAGTGCTTGAGCCCGGCGAGGACGGAGCGGTGGAAGCGGCCTGCATTCCGGCGGCTTTCAGCGTCGACTGGGAGAGCGTGATCCCGGAATGGGATCCTGCGGGGGTATACTACGCTGCACTTTCAGAAGCCGGCGAAAGACGGACCGAACGCGAGAGAATAATGAGCAGGGCGAAGGAGGATGCGGAGTACGCGGAAATAACCTCCTCCGAGCTGAAAGAGAATATTGCGGGCGCGCTGCTTTCAGCGGGCTTTACCGAAGCGGAGATAAGCCCCATAATCGAGAGAGTCGTGCCGTCAGACCTGCCGGAAATCAGCATTTTCGGTTATGCCTACAGGCTTTCGTCTGAGCTCGGACCTTCCATGACAGCCGCCGAGCGCGACGCCCTGCTCGCCGCGGCAGAGGCTGACGAAACGCTCGACGCCGCTTCAAAGCTCAGAGAAAAAGAGCGCATAAACGGATTTTATGATGCTGGACAGAGAATAATACAGAACGTATATTATCTTGAAAACTGCTTTGACCGGGCGTGTGAAGCTCTTACCGGCTTTTTCGGGCTTCCAAAGCCCATACAGGAGTACGGAAGCTGGACGGAGGTCCTGGAGGCGATAGGCGTAACATATACCGCGTCCTCCGGAGAGAGCGAAGGCAGCCTGATAGCAAAGGGCTACGAGAGCGTCGGGAACGGAGCTTGGATACTCCTCCGCGAGGACGGCAGCTTTTCCGCCGTTACGCTCGCATCTTCGGGAGGCGGAGGCTCGCAGGCAAGCGGCAGAAGCGCGGGCAGCTCATCTGATGGAGCGCTGAGCGACGCTCAGATAAACGCCTCCGTTTTCAATCAGAACGCCTCGGATTGGGGAGTCTCAGCCGCGTCCGACACGATAAGCTGGGCGACTGAGGCCGGCGACAAGGTCATTAAGGACATCTATCAAGACGCTGCCCGTCAGGAGGAATTTCTCGCGGAAAGCATTATACTGCAGAACGATCCTATCCGCAAAGAACAGTGGACCCGTGAAATAGTGGATAAGAGATACTACGCCGGCAGACAGAAAGTAATGAACGGCTGCTTCAAGACTACGGGAAATCTCATCGGCGCTTACGGCATATACAAGGACGGAATGGAGCTCTGCGATCTGCAGGAGAAGCTTGCCGACCTGAAGGGTGACAAGGAGCGCGTCGGTATCCTCAGAAACTATTATGAGATGCACGGGGCGACGGGCGACTGCCTGAAGGCTCTGGGCGAAGAGAGCTATCTTTACGACAAGCTTCTGACGAATTCTCTGTACAAGAACGCGCATCTTAAGCTCAATATAACGGTGGGTACTGCGACTATGGTAGGCGATCTCTTCTCCGGAGGAGCAGCAACCGCCGTCTCAACGGCTTACGATACCGGTTCGGCTATGGTTGCGAGCAGGAGAGATTTTGAAACGGTCAAGGCTTTGAGAGAGCTGCAGCGTGCAACCGCAAACAGGGAAAAGCACTGCGGCAAGGATACTTTCAAAAAAGGCAAAGCGATAACCCCGATAATCGATCCGTCCGGCGTCGTCTACGAGGCGGTCGAATCCAACGTCCTTGAAGGAGTAAAGGCGACCTGCTATGACGTTACTAACGGCAGGGTCTGGGACGCAGCGCACTACGATCAGATAAACCCGCTTATTACCGGTAAAGACGGCTTTTATGCATGGGACGTTCCCTCCGGAACGTGGAGAGTGGACTTTGAGCTTGAGGGCTATGAGAACGCTTCAACGGGAGAGATGCCCGTGCCTCCTCCGCAGATAGGTCTGAAAACCGCCATGACATCCCTGTCGGGTCCGGAAATAGAGAGCATAAAGGCATATCCGGAATACGTCGAGATGATCTTTACGCAGTATATGGATACGGCAACGCCGCTTACTGTACCGGAGGGATATATTTACGAATGGACTGATTCGACGCCCGTGAGCGAGGGCGCGGAAACGGAATATGCGAGGATACTGCGGCTTATACCGGAAAGCCAGGCTTTGGTGGGCGATGCGGTTTCCGTTTCACTCTCGGGAGCCCTCAACTATGCCGGAAAGCCTCTGCCCGAGTTAAGCGAGACCCTCACCGTTGAGAGGCGCCCTGATTCCGTTGTATTCAACTACGAGGACGGAATAGCCGTTCTTATCGGCGAGAATCCCGCGCCGAGAGTTACAGCGCGAGTGCTTGACTCTGAGGGCGAGCCGATACCCGGTCTGGAGGTCGGCGCAGTCTGTGCGAGCGAGACTTACGCCGTCCTTACGGCAGTGAGCGCCGTGACCGACGAAAACGGCTACGCTGTATTCTCTGTCGAGGGACTGTTCCCAGGCGTTACCGAGGCGTTGTTCGAGGTATCCGGCACGGGCCTGAAAGTGGAGCTTCCCGTGCGCGTTACAGCCGGGACCAACCGGGTTCTGCGACCGACTGCCGAGATAGGAGATACCGTGCTTGGCGAGGGAGCGCCGAAGGATAATTACGTTACCGTTCCGGCTGGAACTGAGCTTGTCCTCTCTTGCGCGACCGATGGAGCTGCAATATACTACACGACGAACGATACATGCCCCTGCCAGGACACCGCCGGAAGGGTGATGTACACAGGACCCGTGACTCTTACGGAGAACGTGTACCTGCGAATTGCGGCGTATAAGCCGGGCATGGAATACAGCGAAAGGCTCAATATCCACGTTACAGTGACGGGCGGAGCAGAGCCTGAAACAGAGCCGCAGCCGAAGCCCGAGACGGAGGAGCCGTTCAGATATGAAGACGTGAAGGACGAGTCGCTCTGGTATTTCCGCAGCGTGTACTATTGCCGGGAAAAGGGATATTTCAGCGGAGTTACAAAGACCAGATTCAGCCCGAACGGCGAGATGACACGCGCTATGTTCGCCACTGTGCTTCACCGAAGGGCCGGACTTCCCGAGGCGGCAGCGAAAGCGGCATTTTCCGACGTTGAAGATGGAAAATGGTATACGGAGGCGATAGCCTGGGCCTCCGGTGCGGGTGTTCTTAACGGTTACGGAAAAGGAAAATTCGGACCTGACGACGCGATAACCAGAGAACAGATCGTGACCGTGCTTTGGAGACTTAGCGGAAGACCGGAGACTGCTTCGGAGGATCTGTCACGCTTCACCGACTCCGGAGAGATAAGCCCATGGGCTGTCGACGCCTTCAGATGGGCGGTTGAAAAGGGACTCATTAAGGGCAGAAGCGGAGAATTGCTTGCGCCCGGAGATACGGCTAAGAGGGCGGAGGCTGCAGAGCTGCTCATGAAGTACGACGGGCTTATGCCCTGAAAAAACCGCTAAATAATAACGCCGCGTCTTGATTGACGCGGCATTATTTGATATAATAAACGGAACCATTGATCATTGGAGGTATAAAAATGCGAAAAATGAGGAGGCTCGTTGCCTTTTTTATCTGTCTCTCCGTTAGTCTCTCTCTCGCATCAGTCGGGAGCGCAGCGGAATTTCAGAACAGCGATACGTATCTTCGCACCTCGTATAACAGCCAAAACTATATCGAGCTTTCAATAAGCGGGAGCGAGCTGACCGTATCCGGAAAGCTGATATCCGAGAATCTGACTTCCGTTCTCGCAGAGGTAGGCGGAGTAAGAAAGTACACCGAGGCAAAAAGCGGCGAGCCGTTCAGCTTCAAGGTGGACCTTTCTAAGGTAGTCGAGCCGACTCCGGTTGATATCTATACTCGTCAGAGCCATAACGAGAGCTATTGGAGCCTCGTCTACGAGAGCATTTACGTTATGATGAGCGCAGGGAAATACCGTTTTTCCGCCGCAAAGGTCACAGAGAGCAATTCTGCGATGCTCTCAGAGTGGATGAATCCGGCAGAGTATCTCGACGGCGAAAGCATGCCTGAGCTCAAAAAGCTCGCTTCCGAAATAGTCGGAGGCACTACGGGCGACTATGAGAGAGCCTTCCTTCTACATCGCTGGGTAGCGGAGAATATATACTACGACTACGACAGCTATCTCCACGGAGCGGACACCTTCACAGAGGCGCACGATATCCTCGAAAATCGCAGGACGGTAGCCTCCGGTTACTCGGAGATCCTCCTGTGGCTCTTGCGAGCTGTCGGCATCCCCGCGTTTAAAACTCAGACTTATGCGCTCGGGCTCACCTCACAGGGCGGCTCCTTTGCCGTAAAGACAGATGAAGCGGCCAAAACTGAGGCAAACCACGAATTCGTAGAGGCGTTTGCGGGCGGACGCTGGATAGTGATGGACCCCTCGTGGGATTCCAACAATGAGTATGAGAATGGCGAGACCCTAAAGCTCGCGCCATACGGCTTCTATTACTTCGACATTACGCCCGAGGCTCTTTCAAACGAGCAGAAGGTCATAAAGAGGGGCGACAAGATAACTCTCGGCGAAGAGGGAGCCGTTAACGAGAATACGACGGATAACGGCCTCAAGCCCGCGTCGTGGGCGATACCGGAGGTGCTTGGAGCAATGGGAGCGAAGCTCGTTCCCGCCGATCTCCAAAAGAACTACACGGAAAAAATAGACCGCGGAGATTTCTGCCGCCTTATCATGAACTTGATGAGAGTCTCGTGCAGATACACCACGAACGCCTCAGTGCTGAGGAAATACGGTAAAGAGCTTGATCCTGAGGCGTTTACGGACACCGACGACCCCGACGTTCTCGCGGCTTACGCTCTCGGGATAGTGAACGGGACAGGCAACGGAAAATTCCACCCGGAGCACGATATAACCCGCGAACAGGCTGCTACGATGCTCAAGCGGGCAGCCGACGTGCTCGGAATAAGCGCCAACAGTCCTAAGCTCACCTTTAACGATTTCGGAGAGGTCAGCGGCTGGGCGGCTGAGGGAGTTGAGTTCGTCTCGTCTCTAACTACGCCGGAGGGCAAGGCGGTTATGGGCGGAGTCGGCGAGGGTCTTTTCAGTCCCGCGACCTTCTACACAGTTCAGCAGGCTATACTGACCGTTTACAGAATGTATCTTTGCAGATAAAAGCCGATGCAGGAAGTCCGAATGGGCTTCCTGCATTATTTTTCATTCTCCTCGGCGGCGTTATCGAGAACGCGAAAACCCATTTCATCAGAGTCCGGCGCTGAGTATTTCTTTATGCTGACCGAGTCATATTCTTCGCATAGCCGTTTTTCGGGGTCGAGTCTTATGCTGTCTCCATCCGGATTGTCCGGCGCTTTCTTCTTTTTGGACGTAAAAATCACCTCGGAATTAGTGTTCCGAGGTGATACGTTTTTATTCAAGCTCGAACGCGCCGGTATAGAGTTGGTAGTACGTACCCTTCTCGGCGATGAGCTGTTCGTGTGTCCCGCGTTCGATTATGCGCCCGTGATCGAGCACCATGATAACGTCAGAGTCCATGACCGTGCTCAGTCTGTGGGCGATGACGAACACCGTCCTGCCCTCCATGAGCTTATCCATGCCACGCTGGACGATGGCTTCAGTGCGCGTGTCTATCGAGCTCGTCGCCTCGTCAAGTATCATGACTGGCGGATCCGCGACGGCGGCTCTCGCAATAGCTATGAGCTGACGCTGCCCCTGGGAGAGATTAGAGCCGTTTGCTCTCAGCTCGGTATCGTAGCCCTGCGGCAGCCTCGTTATAAAGTCGTCCGCCCCCGCAAGCTTTGCCGCGTTAATGCACTCCTCGTCGGTCGCATCGAGCTTTCCGTAGCGTATATTCTCCATAACGCTTCCGGTGAAGAGATTCGTCTCCTGCAGGACTATTCCGAGCGAACGGCGCAGATCGTTTTTGCGTATCTTGTTGACGTTTATTCCGTCGTAGCGAATCTTACCGTCTGCAATGTCGTAGAAGCGGTTTATCAGATTGGTTATCGTAGTCTTTCCCGCGCCTGTCGCTCCGACGAAAGCGACCTTCTGACCCGGCTCCGCGTAGAGCGTTATATCGTGAAGCACGGTCTTGCCCTCGACGTAGGCAAAGTCGACGTCGAACATCCTTACGTCGCCGCGAAGCTCCGTGTAAGTGACCGTTCCATCAGCCTTGTGCGGATGCTTCCATGCCCAGTGCCCGGTGTGCCTGTCTGTCTCGGTCACAGTTCCGTCTTCCGCTATCTCCGCATTAACGAGGGTGACGTATCCGTCGTCAGACTCCGGAGCCTCGTCCATAAGGGCAAACACTCTCTGCGCGCCAGCCATACTCATTACAATGACGTTGACCTGCTGAGAGAGCTGATTGATATTGCCGGTGAACTGCTTTACCATATTGAGGAAGGCGACGAGAATGGAGATGTCGAGTATCGGGAATCTGCCGAAAATCCCGCCCACGGCGGGGTTGGGCAGACCTGCAAGCAGATAAAGCCCGCCGGCGACGGCGATGAGGACGTAGAGAATGTTTCCGATATTCATGATTATCGGTCCGAGAGTGTTGGCATAGGCGTTCGCCTTGCGGCTGTTCTCACACTGCTCCTCATTGAGCCTGTCGAAGCCTTCGGAGACGGCCTTTTCGTGGTTGAATACCTTTACGACCTTCTGACCTGCCATCATCTCCTGAACATAGCCCTCGGTCGCGGCTACGGACTTCTGCTGCGCCACGAAGTACCTTGCGCTTCCGCCTCCGAGCTTGGTGGAGACGAAAAGCATCAGAATAATGCCGAAGATAATAAGAAGGGTTAGAGGCAGAGAATACCATATCATAATTGAGAACACGACGATCACTATGGCGCCTGAGCGGAGCACAGCCGGAATGGACTGGCTGATAAGCTCTCGAAGAGTGTCGATGTCGTTCGTGTAATGACTCATTATGTCGCCGTGCTTATGCGTATCGAAATACTTTATCGGCAGGTCCTGCATTTTATTGAAAAGGGCCTTGCGCATCTTGTCCAGAAAGCCCTGAGTCAGTATTGCGGAAAGCTGTGTCTGGAATACCATAGCGATCAGACTGAGCACGTAAAGCGAAACGAGAACGATTATGAGCGGGAGTATCTGCCCGAACGCCTCGCTCCAGTTTCCGGATTCGGTGTACTTGGCGACTATACTGATTATCTTCTGATTGAAGATAGCGGGTATAGCAGAAACTGCCGAGGAGAAGAGCGTGAGGATACAGATGAGAGGGAAGAGAACGGGGTAGAACTTGCGCGCGAATCCTATCGTTCTTTTTATCGCCTTGAAATTAAAGGGCGGACGCCCCTTTCCGGAGGGGACGTTTCCTTCCGGCTTCTTATTCTTCGCCATCTTCGCCGCCTCCCTTCGTCTGCTGAACGTAGATCTCGCGGTAAATGTCGCTTGATTTCATTAGCTCTGAATGCTTTCCCATAGCGACGATAGCGCCGCCGTCCATAACGAGGATCAGGTCTGCGTCCTCGACCGAGGCCACGCGCTGAGCTATTATTATCTTCGTGGTTTCAGGGATGTATGTCTTGAAGCCCTGGCGGATAAGCGCGTCCGTTTTGGTATCGACTGCGCTCGTGGAGTCGTCGAGGATAAGTATTTTTGGTTTTTTGATAAGAGCCCTCGCAAT
>CACXBO010000074.1 GCA_902765975.1 Oscillospiraceae bacterium | reverse complement strand
TCTTGTAAGGAGATTTTATAATCTCGGATTTAATATTGAGGCGACAGAGGGTACTGCAAAATTTCTTAAATCACACGGTATCAGGACTCACGTGCTTCAGAAGATTTACGACGGCTCCAGCGAAATACTCGATTCCATAAGAATGGGGCATATAGCCTATATTATCAACACGCGCAATATCGAATCCTCGAATCAGATGTCAGACGGAATTGAGATTCGCCGCTGCGCCGCAGAGAATAACGCGACTCTCTTTACCTCGCTTGATACAGTCAGAGTTCTGCTTGACGTTCTTGAAGAGACGACGTTGACAATTTCAACGATAGATTCGTGAGGACGCTATGAGAGAAGAGATTTTTAAGGTAACCGCAAACGACGTTCTGACAGATAACGTCTTTCGCCTTCGTCTTGAGGGCTGCACGGAGGGCATTAGACCGGGGCAGTTCGTGAACATCGCGGTGGACGGTTCGTTTCTTCGCAGACCTGTTTCTGTCTGCGACGTATCGGAGAATGAGCTGACGCTTATAATCAAAACGGTCGGAAAGGGGACCGGTTGGCTCTCAAACCTTCTCCCGGGCGACTACCTCGATATCCTTACCGGACTTGGAAACGGCTATGATGTGACAAGCTCCGGCGACAAGCCGCTGCTGATAGGAGGGGGAGTCGGCACGCCTCCTTTGTACCTCCTTGCGAAGAGGCTCATAGAAGAGGGAAAGAGCGTGAGAGTTCTTCTCGGCTTCAATTGCGCGGATGAGGTATTCTACGAGGGCGAATTTGAGGAGCTCGGCTGCGAGGTGACTGTAACTACAGTGGACGGAAGCTATGGCGAGAAGGGATATCCAACGATGTATCTGCCGGAGGATTACTCATATTACTACACCTGCGGTCCGCTTCCGCTTCTGAAGGCCGTGTATGACACCGCTTCTTCTGAGGGCGAATTCAGTTTTGAAGAGAGGATGGGCTGCGGCTTCGGCGCATGTATGGGATGTACGAAGAAAACAAAAAAAGGCTATAAGCGCGTCTGCAAAGATGGTCCGGTGTTCCGAAAGGAGGAGCTTATATGGGAAGACTGAGCGTTTCCCTCTGCGGAATAGAGCTTGATAACCCCGTTATTCCTGCTTCCGGAACTTTCGGCTACGGCTGTGAGTTTGCCGAGCTTTACGATATTAACTGCCTAGGCACTTTTTCCTTCAAGGGAACTACGAGAGAAGCGCGCTATGGCAATCCCACTCCGAGGATAGCGGAGTGTACCGAGGGAATGTTAAACTCCGTAGGGCTCCAAAATCCGGGAGTTGATGCAGTTATTAACGATGAACTACCGAGACTCAAAAAATGCTTTTCAAAACCGGTTATGGCAAACGTTTCCGGTTTTTCCGTGGAGGATTACGCTTATACCTGCGCGAAGCTTGACGGCGAAGAGCAGGTAGGCTGGCTGGAGGTAAACGTTAGCTGCCCGAACGTACACGGAGGCGGAATGAGCTTCGGAACTAATCCTGCTGCCGCTGCTGAGGTAACGAGAGCGGTTAAGGCTGTTACGACTAAGCCCGTAATAATAAAGCTCTCTCCGAACGTAACGGATATCGTTGAGATCGCAAAGGCCTGCGAAGACGCGGGTGCGGATGGAATCAGCCTTATAAACACTCTTTTGGGAATGCGAATCGACCTTAAAACAAAAAAGCCTGTTTTAGCCAACAGGATGGGCGGGTTTTCCGGCCCTGCTGTTTTTCCGGTTGCCTTGAGAATGGTATACCAGGTTGCTTGCGCAGTTAAAATACCGGTCGTCGGTATGGGTGGCGTAAGCTCCGCCGAGGACGTTATCGAGATGATGCTTGCAGGCGCGACGGCGGTTGAGATAGGCGCAAAAAATCTCGTCGATCCGTTTGCATCGCGTGATATTATTTCCGCGCTGCCTGAAACGATGAACAAATACGGTATCGAAAACCTGAGAGATATTATCGGAGGTGCGATAGATGGGTAAGGACGTTATAGTTGCCTGTGATTTTTCGAGCGCTGAGGACACCCTCGCGTTTCTCGACAAGTTTAAGGGCAGAAAGCCGTTTGTAAAGATAGGTATGGAGCTCTATTATGCCGAGGGTCCATCGATAGTCCGTGAAATAAAGGCGAGAGGTCACAGAATATTTCTCGACCTTAAGCTTCACGATATTCCGAATACAGTAAAGAAGGCAATGCGCGTTCTTTCAAAGCTTGACGTTGATATAACGAATCTTCACGCGGCTGGCACTTCTTCAATGATGAAAGCTGCGCTTGAGGGACTGACGAGGGAGGACGGCACCAGACCTCTTTTAATTGCCGTAACGCAGCTTACGAGTACTGATCAGGAGAGTATGGAGCGTGATCTGCTCATCAATGAGCCGATAGACAGTGTTGTAATGCATTACGCAAAGACTGCAAAAAGCGCAGGACTGGACGGCGTCGTCTGTTCTCCGCTTGAAGCAGAGAAGGTACACGGCGTGTGCGGACAAGGTTTTCTGACCGTGACGCCCGGAGTGCGCTTTGCAGACGGAGAGACAGGAGACCAGAAGCGCGTTTTGACGCCGTCGGAGGCAAAAAAGATAGGCTCGGACTATATAGTCGTCGGCAGACCGATAACTGCAGCAGAGGATCCCGTTTTAGCGTATGAGCGCTGCGTCAGAGAATTCGTTGACTGAGGTGTTTAAAATGGAACTGTGTAAAGTTATAGCCAAGGACCTTCTGAAGATCAAGGCGGTCTTTTTCAGACCGGACGAGCCCTTTACGTGGGCGAGCGGAATCAAAAGCCCGGTCTATTGCGATAACCGTCTCACATTAACGTCCCCGGAGGTCAGAAACGACGTAGAGAACGGGCTGGCTGAGACGATCAAAAAGAATTATCCCGAAGTCGAGGTGCTTATGGGAACGAGCACGGCGGGAATAGCTCACGCCGCTATAACGGGACATATCCTCGGACTGCCTATGGGCTACGTGCGGTCCGGAGCAAAAGACCACGGAAGACAAAATCAGATAGAGGGGAAACTTGAAAAGGGGCAGAAGGTCGTCGTAGTCGAGGACCTTATCTCCACAGGAGGAAGCGTTATCGAAGTGGTGAACGTGCTGCGCGAGGCGGGCGCCGACGTGCTCGGTATCGTATCGATCTTCACTTACGGTATGAAAAAAGGCATTGACCGCCTTGCCGAGGCGGAAGTTGTAAACTACAGCCTTACGAATTTCGACGTTATTGCCGAAACTGCTGCGGAGGAGGGCTACATAAAGCCTGAGGACGTTGACAGACTGATCAAGTTTCGCAATAACCCTTCAGACGAATCGTGGATAGGTGAGAATAAATGAGAAGCCTCTTGGATGTTACCGATCTTTCCACGGATGAGCTTGAAGAATTATGCAATACTGCTCTTGACGTCGCTGAGCATCCGGAGAGATACAGCGACAAGTGCAGAGGCAAAAAGCTTGCAACTTTGTTCTTTGAGCCATCCACGAGAACAAGACTGAGCTTTGAGGCTGCTATGCTTGAGCTCGGAGGCAGCGTTATCTCGATGCCCGGAGTCTCCGCATCGTCTGCAGCGAAGGGTGAGAGCGTACACGATACGGCGAGAGTAGTTAGCTGCTATGCCGACGTTATCGCTATCCGCCATCCGAAGGAGGGCGCTGCATTTGTCGCCGCACACAGCGCAACCGTACCCGTGATCAACGCCGGTGACGGAGGACACTGCCACCCGACTCAAACGCTTGCCGATCTGCTTACGATAAAGAGGGAGAAAGGGAGCTTTGAAAATCTCACCATCGGAATATGCGGAGACCTGAAATACGGCCGAACGGTGCATTCCCTTATAAACGCAATGAGTCGGTATAAGGGTACTAAATTCATCCTTATCTCACCGGAAGAGCTGAGAATACCCGATTACGTCAGGAAAAACGTGCTCGACGAGCTTCATATACCATATGAAGAGGTGAGCGACCTTGAAAAAGCGATGCCGCTGCTCGACGTTCTTTATATGACGCGGATACAGAGGGAACGCTTTACTGATATGGATGAGTTCGAGAGGCTGAAGGACAGCTATATCCTGACAATCGAGAAGCTCAGCTCAGCAAAAAGCGATCTTGCAATACTTCACCCTCTGCCAAGAGTAAATGAGATCAGCGTAAAGGTAGACGACGACCCCAGAGCCTGTTATTTTAAGCAGGCCTTGAACGGAAAGCTTATGCGTATGGCGCTAATATTGAAGCTTTTGGGCAGCAGGGACTTCTGTGAAGAGCCAAAGGTGACTATACCTGGACCGACGTGCAAAAATCACGCCTGTATAACCGGAGTTGAGCAGGAGCTCGACTGTTTATACACCGAGAGGGAAGAAAACGGCAGGAGAGTGCGTCGCTGCCTCTACTGTGAAGCCGAGGCGTTATGATAAGAGAGAGGCACGAGCACGGCTTCGGTCCGTTTTACACTCCCGAATCTCGTATTCTTATTCTCGGAAGCTTTCCGTCAGTCAAATCAAGGGAAGCAAGCTTCTTTTACGGACACCCGCAGAACAGATTTTGGAAGGTGATTTCCGCTGTTTTTAATAGAAGCTGCCCCGAAACCTTTGAAGAAAAGCGGGTGTTCCTTTCAGAAAACCTCATAGCTCTCTACGATGTCATTGAAAGCTGCTCGATCATCGGCTCGCAGGACAGCACAATTGAAGACGTTGAACCTGCCGATTTGCACCAGATACTTGATAATTCAATGGTGAAGAAAGGTATTTTCGTGAACGGCGGAAAAGCGTATGAGCTTTATATGCGGTTTATATTCAAAGAAATCGGAATTGAGCCGATAAAGCTGCCGTCGACAAGTCCTGCGAACGCGGCGTATTCGCTTGGCAGACTGATAGAAATTTGGAAAGAAAAAATCAGCGTACCGGAATAATATCCGGTGCGCTGATTTAGTATTATTTACTTATCGAAGCCGGGATTAAATGCGTAGACGTTCTTCTTGTCGAGCCTATCCAAAGTTTTGCCGAGCGCCTCCCCGAAACGCTGATAGTGGACGATCTCACGTTCGCGTAAAAATCTAATTACGTTGTTGACGTCAGGATCGTCGCTTAGCCTGAGTATATTGTCGTAAGTCGTGCGTGCCTTTTGCTCTGCGGCAAGGTCCTCGTTTAGATCTGTTATAATATCTCCCTTAACAGCTATTGTCGACGCAGTCCAGGGAGTACCGGACGCAAACTGCGGATAAACTCCCGTCGTATGATCTACGAAGTAAGTCTCAAGGCCTGCTTTCTTCACCTCGTCGACTGACATATCTCGTGTAAGCTGCTGGA
>CACXBO010000073.1 GCA_902765975.1 Oscillospiraceae bacterium | reverse complement strand
CACCATCGAGCGAATCGAAGCTCCGGAGGGCGCGGCGGAATATGAGACAAAGACCGTTCAGAGCAATACCTCCGGCGCGATAGACTTCGGAACTGTCAGCTATACGGTTGAGGGCAAATACGTTTATAAGATAACCGAGAATGCGCCTGAGAATTATTCGCACGACAGCCATGAGGAGCTCGTTACCGTAAACGTCGTCGTTTCCGGCGTCTACCTCACCGCCACCGTCGAGTACGACGAGGACGGCGCTGTGTTCTCAAACTACACTAAGCCCGCGGAGATCACCGTTATGAAGGCGATAACGGACGATGAGGCAACTCAGAACAACGCCGAGGGACGCGAGTTTACCTTCAGAATCACGCTGACCGACAGCTTTGAGAGACCGCTTACGGGCGGCTACGCCAAGAACGCGGACGGAGAACTTCTGCCATACGTTGAGGTAAACGGCGAGAAGACAGAGCTGACGGACGGAACAGCCGTTATCACGCTCAAGGCGGGCGAGTCCGCGACGGTCGGCAACGTGCCGGAGAAGACGAACTACCTCGTTGAAGAGACGAGCCTGCCGACGGGCTGGAGAACGGTGGGAAGCGGCACGGCGACCGGAAGGACTGCGGCGAACGGAAGCTATTCCGTAACGATAACAAACACATACGTTCCCGGAAGCAGGGGCCAGACGTTTGCAAGCCTTTACGCGTATAAAGAGCTTGTTGGAGATACGCTTCAGAAGGATATGTTCAGCTTTACGCTGAGGCAGGTATCAGGACCCGGATATGAGAGCTTTGTTCCTGAAACAGTGAAGAATTCCGCGCTCGTATCCGACGAAGATAGCGAATACTATAATCAATACGCAGTTATAAGATTCAGCGACATAACCTATGTTGTCCCGGGCGTTTACGTTTACGAAGCGACGGAGAACGCGGAGGAAAACGAGGAGGTTGAGTATGACGGTCACGTTCTGACGTTTACCGTCACGGTTACCGACGACGGAGAGGGCAGGCTATCCTCCGAGGTCGAGAGCGAGGGCAAGCTTGTATTCACGAACAGGATGAAGACTGGCACTCTCAGAGTTGAGAAGTCGCTTGAAAACGCTACCGAGGCAACAGCGGAGAGGGAATTTACGTTTACGCTTTCGTTCTTTGACCGCGCAGGCGTCGAACTGAGGGATGAATATGCCGTAAGGGTATTCGGCGCTGATGGCGGACTTGCAAAAGAGGAGTCCGTGCAAAGCGGTGGAAGCGTGAGAATAAAGGGCGGCGAGAGCTTTACCGTTCTGGGACTGCCGCATATGAGCACTTACGTTGTGACCGAGGAGGAGAGCGCGGGCTTCGTGCGCACAAGAGTCAACGGAGAGAGAGCTGACGATTCGGAGCGGAAAGCAGAAGGAACTATAACCGCCGGAGCGGAAGCATCGGCGAAATACACGAACGTGTACGCAACGGTAGGATCGGCAAATCCCGCCGTGACGAAGGTCTTGAAGGGCGGCTCGCTCACAGGAAACCGTTTCAAATTCGAACTCAGACTTGAAGACGGGACCGTAGTTGAAACGGCGTACGCAACGCCTGACGGAAGCATCAATTTTGCTGCGCTCGATTTTACCGCCGAAGATGACGGAAAGACGCTCGAATACTGGGTATACGAGATAGACACGGGAGAGAACGACGTTATCTACGACTATGAACCCATAAAGATAACGGTAGAGGTCCATGACAACGGCATGGGAGAGATGGCGTCGGAGGTAACGTATGACGACGAGAGAGAAGGAGTGTTTACAAACTACAGCGCGGTCGATTTGACTGTGACAAAAAAAGTCAGAGGCAGCGTAGCCGCCGAGGAATTCTCCTATACTGTCGAATTTACGGACGCCGAAGGCGCTGCATACGATCCGGGTTACGTGCCGGACAGCTGGACGAGGACTGAGGCGGGCAAATACACCTTTACCCTTGCGGACGGCGAGAGCGAGAGCGTCCAGCTCCCATACGGAACGGTCTACTGGATAAGCGAAGCGGAGGGCGAATATTTCCGTACGTTCGAGGTGATATCCGATAAGGGTACGACCCACGAATACGGCAACGGAGGCGTGATAGAAAGAACGATAGGCGACCACGGAGGAGAGGACGTTATCTACTACAACTCCGCGTTCGTGCTTGAGATCGAAAAAGAGCTTCTCGGCTCAAACGGCGACGACCTGAACTTCGAGTTCTCTGCGTCGTTTTCCTTAGGCGGTGAGCCCTATGAACTTGCCGCCGTGCCGGAGGGCTGGACCGGTACGGGGAACGGAACATACAGCTTTACGCTCAGGAGCGGGGAGAACTGCGAGCTGCTGCTGCCGTACGGAGTGAAATACGCCGTGTCGGAAATAGACCCCGATGACCGCTATGTAAAGACCTGCATTATCAGCACCGACGACGAAGAGGAGGAGGTCGACGGCGGAACGGCTGAACGTACGATCGGCGACAGCGGAAACGAAAAGCTTTCCTTCAAAAACTTCAGGATGCAGGAGCTAACGATAAGCAAGCGCGTCTACGGCGACGATAAGGACGAGATATTTACGTATGAAATAGGTTTTAAGTACAACGGCGAGCCTTATTATCCCGAGGTACCCGAGAACTGGACGAAACTTGCCGACGGCAAGTATTCATTCAAGCTCAAGGATGGAAGAAGCGTTTCCGTAAAGCTGCCCTACGGCGCGACCTATGAGATAAGCGAAGCTGCGGACGAACGGTTCACTGCGAAGGTTTATCTCGGAGAGAATGAGACTCCGATCGGTACAGACGGCCGCGTGAGAGAACGGGAACTGAAGAACGACGACGAGATCAAGTTCGTGAACTGCGAGACGGTGACCGTAACCGTAGCAAAAACAGTCAAAGGAGACCTCAGCAGCCAAACGAAGCAGTTTACGTTCAGACTCAAGCTGAGCGAGGACGGAGAGGCAAAGGATCTCGCCGAACTTCCGGATGGCTTTGAAAGGATAGCTGCAGGAGAGTATGAGTTCAAGCTGGCTCATGGCGAGAGCGTGAGCTTCAGCCTCCTCGGAGGAATGAGATACGAGATCTCCGAAATCGACGGAGTGAAGTACGAGACCAGGTATCGCATAGGCGAGGGAGAGTGGACGGACGGCAGAACGGCAGTGAACGAAAGAGCCGGGACGACAGAGACCGTACAGTTTGAGAACACCTATGACAGCCATATTCCGACCGGAATTAGTCTCGGACTGAGCGGAGCCGCACTTATGGCGGTCTCGCTTATAGGAGCCGGAGCTGTGCTTCTTAAGAAGAAAGAAGAGAAATAACAGCCCTGAAACACACAATACTTTTTGCCCCGGGTCAGCTTTTGACCCGGGGCAAAATACTTGATAGTATATAAGAATAATAATTGAACGAAAATCGGTTTTTACCTGTCCGGTTTTTCTGCAGACGGCATTTAGAGACCTGCAGTTCAGCGCACTTTCTCGCTTTTCACGCTGAAAACCGAGATCAAAACGCCCGCAGCGCATACTCCGGCGGCTATCCAGAGCACCGAGGATGAAGGCAGAATATCGTATAGCCTGCCCGCGATGACGCTTGCGAGTACAGAGCCGACAGTCGTCATCGTAAAGGCGAGACTCTGAGCCTTGGCCGAGTCCTCGTAGGCTATCGTTTTCTCAACGTAGGCAACGATCGCGGAGGTGTAGACGGCGTATGACGGCGCCTGAAGGATAAAGGCGGCGAAAAGCGCCGGGACAGAGGAGGCGAGAGCCATAGCGCACGCCTTCAGAGCGAAGAAAATGAAAGCCCAGCGAAGTACCGAGCCGCTATTCCGCTTGCCGAGCGTTTTCGCGTAGAGCAGCATGACGGGTATCTCAACAGCCGCCATAAAGCCGTTCAGATAGCCCATCGTTCCGGTGCCGCCCCCGACTGCGCGGGTGACGTTTATAAGAAAGTTGCAGAGCGCGTTATGAGAGAAAAAGATTAGCGCTGTACCGAGCAGCATGATTGAAAAGCGCGGATTGTTTTTAACAAAAGCCAAAAGACCCGAGCCCCTTACGCTCTCCTGAGTCCCGACTCTCGGAGGCGCGAGGCGGAGAATGAAAAACAGAGCCGCAAGCTGAAGAAGAACGAGAACGAGCCCGCCGACGGGCATCGAGCGTATTCCGACGGCCTGAATAACTGCCCCGAGCCCGACGCTCATAATAACGTAGGCGAGGGAGCCCATCCCGCGGGCGACGCCGTAGTTTATCTCCGCGCCGGAGTGGAGCAGGTCGACGTAGAGCTTGAGGTACATCGAATTGAGCGCAATGCAGAAGGCAATAAATAATATGTAGCCCAAAGACGCGGCGAGCCCCTTGGACGGAACGAAGAGCAGCAGAATGAGGCTTCCGGTCTCCAGGGCGAGAAGCGGAACGATAAGCCGCGGAGGCGTGACGCTCTCGAATCTGTCGATGAGCGAGGACAAAACCGGGCCGAGAACTGCGCCGAATAGATTACCGACGGCGAGGACTAACCCGAGCTCCGCATTATTGTAGCCTAATCCCTGCAGAAAAACGGCGGCAAAGCCGGAGACAAGGCAGAAATTCATCCAATATGCCGCCTGCACCAGGGAATATGAAACCGTGAGGTTTTTCTTTCTTTCCATAAACGAACACTCCATCTGAAAAACTATCGCCCATTTTATCCGCGTGAGAAGCCTTTGTCAATAAGACCGCCGCGGGATTTTGTATTGTCATAAACAGGAAAAGAATATATAATACGTTTATGTCATTTCTGAAATCAATAAAAAGCAGCCGTAACTGCGCCCGCTGCGGGGAGCACGTCAGAACGGGGGGCAATGGAACAAGGCTCCATGGTGACGGAACGGGGGTAACGTGCAAGGACTGCGGTGAGCACAGTCTATATTTACCGGATGCAACTGCTTGGCCTTCCGATTGGCATTGCGCCTGCGGTTTATGGGTTAAGCCAGAAAGCTACTCATTATTAGATTCGTCTGAGCATTGCCTATGGATCCATTCAACAAGCGTCTATAATACGTATATTCAAAACGCAGTAAACATTTGGAATGGATATATACCGCTGCTTGTCCGATTTTACTACGGATGAGAGTGCAGTAGATATATATGACGTCGTTGAACTCTACAGTTCGGATCATTCAGTGCGCTATGCGGGGCTAACCTACTTCGTTGAGAGAAAAATTGAACTCAATATGGAATGCTTTGAAGAATATATTGCTTCCGCAAATTACAATAAGGCTACAAACGTTTGTGCACATGAGCTTGCTCACGCAATGGCGCTGTCACATAATCATACTGACACGACTTCAATAATTCAGCCATTTGCAACGTCTGTTATTACACTTTCAGATACCGATAAAAGGTCAATCTCTTACGTTTTAAATAATTATTAAGGGAGAAAAATGCAAAATGAAATATTTGAAAGTTGTTTTATTAATAATCATAGTAATAATTGTTTGTGCAAGTCTTGCTTCCTGCTCAAAATCAATAGACTGGAGCAAGTATCCGGCAATACCATCTGAAGCATTATTCTTGTATAATACAGGCGACCTAAGGGAATGCGTCGGAGCGGCAGACTACGTTTTCGTAGCTAAAGTAGTCAGCCTTGACGAGACGGTTTATGAAAGAGAAAGGTTTAATGAAGACGGAACGTCAAGAATGGACGGTATTCCTTATACGCATTTCACAGTAATACTCAGTCAAAACATCAAGGGAAGCCTAATTATCGGAGAACCAATACCCATTGTTAAACATGGAGGACTAAACCAGAAAAAAAGCGCTGTCTGGTATTTTGAAGGTGACAGCATGCCTTACGTAGGTAAAACTTATGTGTTTAGCGCCATTGGACAAAAGGATGGATCACTTTTGATTTCAGGCCCGAGAACAAACATCCTCGTAGAAAAAGGGGATCCGGATGGGGTGATTTCTTCGTTTGAGGAGGCGTATGCAAATGAAGTCGTTAATGAAGAATTAGCATTTGTAAAGCGGCATATTTCCAAATACGACGTGAATTATGAGGGATAGAGCAGAGAGATAAGCAAGCGCGCACATGATTCGTCAACTGCAACAAAGGCGGTAATCGGAGGCGATCCCGGTCTATAGCTTATTAGTGATTGATGGGAGAGTGAAGAAATGAAGAAGATTCTTATTATTCTTTGCGCCGTGCTTCTCGCCAGCGCTTTTACCGCGTGCTCAGCACGGCCTGAGAAGGTATGCTACCTTGTGGGATACGGCGATGGGTCGTCTGTTACGTATGAGCCGCAGATAACCATACCCCA
The DNA here is from genome assembly GCA_902765975.1 of Oscillospiraceae bacterium. Taxonomy (GTDB): domain Bacteria; phylum Bacillota; class Clostridia; order Oscillospirales; family Oscillospiraceae; genus RUG626. The sequence continues at coordinate 288 of CACXBO010000073.1, read as the reverse complement.
GTGGAGCGGAGGCTCCTTTAAATCGGGGCCTGCAAAAGAGGAAGCAGGAATAGAATTTGACGGGGTATATTATGAAGGAAAGTATAAACAATCAAAATACGTAGGTCATAATTCTTTTGCAACAGATTATTATGTTACAGAAAATTTGTTTTCCTTTGGACTTAACGCGGAAACGGGAAAGTTAGTATATCTGGAGTTTGCCGCTCCAGAGTACATCGAAAACGAGATTTCTCTTGACGACGTTGAGAACGTGGAAATCGCCACGAAAGAGATAGCGGAAGGATACCT
>CACXBO010000072.1 GCA_902765975.1 Oscillospiraceae bacterium | reverse complement strand
GCTTATATCAATACATGCCGCCCATATCGGGATTTGCGGGAGCGGCTGCGGGAGGCTCGGGAATGTCTGCGACAAGGCTCTCGGTCGTGAGCACGACGCTTGCGACTGAGGCTGCGTTTTCAAGGGCGGAGCGGCAGACCTTTGTCGGATCCACGACTCCGGACTCGATCATATCGCCGAATTCCTCAGTGGCTGCGTTGAATCCGAAATTCACGTCGTCGGAGTTCTTCACCTTGTCGAGGATAACAGCTCCCTCAAGTCCGGCGTTCTCGGCTATCTGCTTGATAGGCGATTCAAGAGCCTTTGCAACGAGAGCGACTCCCGTCTTCTCATCGCCGGTGACCTCGGAAAGGAGCTTTGAAACGGCTTTTCCGGCTACGACGTAGGCAGTTCCGCCGCCCGCCACGATGCCTTCCTCAACGGCGGCGCGGGTAGCGTTAAGCGCGTCCTCCATGCGGAGCTTCTTCTCCTTCATCTCTATCTCAGTGGCCGCGCCGACCTTGATAACGGCGACGCCGCCTGCGAGCTTTGCAAGACGCTCCTGGAGCTTCTCCTTATCGTACTCGGAGGTGGATACCTCGTACTCTGCCTTGATCTGGGCAACTCTGGCGGCGATATCGGCCTTGTCGCCGTTGCCGTCTACGATTATCGTGTTCTCCTTCGTGCTCTTTACCTGACGAGCGGAGCCGAGCATATCGAGAGTCGTGTCCTTGAGCTCCATGCCGAGCTCGGTGGAAACCACCTGACCTCCGGTGAGGGCGGCGATATCCTTGAGCATCTCCTTGCGCCTGTCGCCGAAGCCGGGAGCCTTGACACAGAGGCAGTTGAAGGTTCCGCGAAGCTTGTTGAGGATGATGGTGGCAAGAGCCTCTCCGTCGACATCTTCGGCAATTATCACGAGCTTCTTTCCCGTCTGGACTATCTGCTCGAGAACGGGGAGGACCTCCTGGATGTTGGAGATCTTCTTATCCGTTATTAGTATGAACGGATCGTCGTAAACTGCCTCCATCTTCTCGGTATCAGTGACCATATAGGGCGTTATATAGCCGCGGTCAAACTGCATGCCCTCGACAACCTCGCTGTAGGTCTCGGCGGTCTTCGACTCCTCGACCGTTATAACACCGTTTTGTCCGACCTTCTCCATAGCCTCGGCTATGAGCTCTCCGATGTGTTCGTCGCCGGAGGAGACAGCGCCTACGCGGGCAATGTCCTTAGCTCCGGTAACGGGCTGAGAGTTCTCCTTTAGGGCTGCCACAGCGGCGTCGACCGCCTTCTGTATGCCCTTGCGCATTATCATCGGGTTCGCGCCCGCGGCTACGTTCTTTATGCCCTCGTGGATCATCGCCTGAGCAAGGACGGTGGCGGATGTGGTGCCGTCGCCTGCAACGTCGTTCGTCTTTGATGCGACTTCCTTAACGAGCTGTGCGCCCATATTCTCAAACGGATCCTTGAGCTCTATCTCCTTCGCTATCGTGACTCCGTCGTTTGTGATGAGCGGCGCGCCGAACTTCTTGTCGAGAACAACGTTCCTGCCCTTTGGACCTATCGTAAGCTTGACTGTGTTCGCAAGCTGATTAACTCCGTTTTCAAGATATCTGCGGGCTTCTTCACCGTATGCGATCTGCTTTGCCATTTTTGCTTCTCCTTTCCTTACTCAACGATAGCGAGGATATCGGACTGCTTGACTATAGTGAGCTCCTCGCCCTCGAGCTTGACTTCTGTTCCGGTATATTTTCCGGTTATAACTCTGTCGCCGACCTCAACGTCCATAACGACGTCGACTCCGTCAACAACTCCGCCGGGACCTACAGCTATGACCTCATAGACCTGGGGCTTCTCCTGGGCGGATGAGGTGAGTATGATGCCCGATTTTGTGGTCTCCTCCGCTGCTACGCGCTTCAGGATGACTCTGTCGGCAAGTGGTTTTAACGTCATTGCATATGCCTCCTATATAATAAATACAATATAAAACATTTTTGGCACTCTTTTTCGCCGAGTGCTAATTTACCACTATAGTCAGAGAATGTCAAGTGGTCTTTTGCAATTTAATAAATAATTAATAAGTTTATGCGGTCGCAAGACCGCTCTTTCTCGATGCAAGGAAAGCGCTGTTTTTCGGAAAAACGAAGTTGAGCGCACGGGGAACGAGCTTCATAACTGCTTTTTTGGAGTACATTGCCTCGCCGTCCACGTTGATAACAAACTCTTCGCTCGACTCAACGGTCAGCTTTTTGCCCGTAATATGCCGGATGAGATCGGGGTGCTTTTCCCAATTTCCCTTTGAGTAGTCTCCGAGTACTCCCGCAAGCTTTACAAGCCCGACCTTATTGACGATCAGTATTTCAAGCGAGCCGTCATCCGGCTGCGCCGTCCTTGTCGGGCGGAAGCCGTTGCCGTAATATTGACCGTTGCAGACGCAGGCGAGGGCAAATTTGCCCTTCAGCTCGCCCTCCTCAGTAATGAAGGTAAACTCGCGGTTTATCCCCTTGAATATATTCGCGACCATACTCGTTATATACGCGGTCTTTCCTCCTATGAGCGGAAGCTTTGAATATTTATGTACGTCGGTCCCGATTCGGGCGTCTATTCCGACCGAGGCGATATCGAGGCACTTGCGTCCGTTCACGTCGATGAGATCGAGCGGCAGGCTTTCCCCCTCAATAAGCTCTCCGAGGTCTCGGAAAAGCTTCACGTCGTCGCCGAAGGTCTTGATAAAGTCGTTGCCGGTTCCCGTGGGGAAATGGGTGACTGCCACGTTGGAGTATCCGGCAGCTCCGTGGGCGCATTCAGAAACGGTCCCGTCGCCGCCGCAGGCGTAGACGCGAAGCTCCACGCCTTTTATCGCCTCACGTTTCACCTTCTCAGCGGCGTCCATCGGAGCAGTCGTCAGGTATATCTCATATTCAATTCCGTATTCTTCGGCTGTTCTCTCAACATTGCTTTTAAGCTTCTCCGAGTAGCCGCCCGACGCCGGATTCAACATAAACAGATGCCTCATCTCTTTATCCCGCCCTTATTTGTAAATTTGTAGTAGCCGCATTTTATCATTCCGTTATACAGCTTTCTTACCTTCTGCGCCTTTATGCCTATGCTGTGCTCAAAATCCTCGTCTGATGAGATGACGTATATATCCCAGCCGTCGAGCTTTTTTACCGCTCTGCCGAAAGCGCCGGCAAGCTCCCTCGCCTCTCTCGCGTCGAGCAGTCTCTCTCCGTACGGCGGATTTGTCACTATCACGCCGCCCTCCGTGCGGCGGCTGAATTCGCGGGCGTCGGCAACGGAAAAGCGGATAATATCCTCAACCCCCGCCCTTTTTGCATTCTCAGAGGCTATTTTAACGGCTTTCTCATCGATATCCGATGCGAAAACGTGATAGTCTCCGTTAAATTCTCTTGCTCTCGCCTCCTCCGCAGCGTTCTTCCAGACGTTTTTTCCGAAGGAAGCCCAGTTTTCCGCGGAAAAATGTCTCAGTAGCCCCGGAGCTCTGCCCTTTGCCGCGAGAGCCGCCTCGATCGCTATCGTTCCGCTCCCGCAGAACGGGTCTGCGAAGTCGCCTCTGCCGCGGTATCCGGCGATATCCACCATAGCGGCGGCGAGCGTTTCCCTCAGCGGCGCTGCGACCTGAGCAGGTCTGTAGCCTCTCTTGTGAAGTCCCGTTCCCGTGGTGTCAAGGTAAAGGAAGACTCTGTCCTTCATTACGGAAAACTGTATCTGATAGAGAGCCCCCGTCTCCGGCAGCCATCTAAGGGAGTGTTTTTCTCCGAGTCTCACGCTCACCGCTTTCTTTATTATCTTCTGGCAGTCCGGAACGGAATGCAGGGCTGAGTCTATAGAGTAGCCCTTCACGGGAAAAGCCCCGTCCTTCGGTATAAAAGCCTCCCATGAAAGCTTTTTGGTCCCCTCAAAGAGCTCGTCAAAGCTTTTCGCCTCAAAGGAGCCGAGCTCGACGAGTATCCTCTCGGCAAAACGGCTTCTGATATTTGCCTTCGCCGCGTCAGAATCAGTGCCGGTAAAGCGCACTCTTCCGTTCTCCGCCATAACGTCGCGCATACCCATATGCTTGAGCTCATTTGACAGCGGACCCTCAAGCCCGAAAAGGCACGGAGCACAAAGCTTCATATTCATAGTATATCAACTACCTCCATCGGTTTTTGAGCGATGTATTCCGCCCCCGACTCCTCGAATTCCTCTCTGGTGCCGTAGCCCCATAAAACGCCGCAGGAGTCCATTCCCATTTTCTTCGCGCCGATAATATCGTAGCTCCTGTCGCCCACCATAAGGCAGCGGGATATGTCCGTGACTTCTCCCTCTTCGAGCGCGCGGGCTATAACCTCGTGCTTTTCCCCCCACCTGCCGCCGAGGTCGGAACCTGCTGCAAAGAAGAAACAGCCGTCAAGTCCGAACTGCTTCAGTATCCTGTTAACGAAAGGCTCGGGCTTTGAAGAGGCGACGAGGCATTTGACTCCGAGCTCATTAAGACGGCCAAGCAGCTCTCTCAGCCCCTCGTATACCTCGCACTCCATTATGCCCGTCGCGTTATAATAGACGCGGTACAGCCTTATCGCCTCCGCTATCCTCTCTTCCGGAAGCTTAACGAATTCGCGGAACGAATACTCGAGAGGCGGACCCATAAAAAATCTCTCCGGCACGTCCGGAAAGCTCAGTCCCATCTGACTGAGAGCGTATTTGAAGCCCTTTATGACTCCGGGCGCAGTCTCCATGACCGTGCCGTCCATATCAAAAAGCAGGGTGTCGTATTTCATTTCATCACTCTTTCGTAATAAAGGCTCCGGCCGTTTTCAGCATCAGCCGCTTTTCTCCCGTGCCCTCGAAGTTCACCGTTACGAGAGCGTCGCCCGGCATCGGCACTACCTTGACCACTTCGCCTGCGCCGAAGGATTTATGCCTTATCCTGTCGCCGACTGAAAGGCTGAGAAGCGGCTTTCCCGCAGGTGCGGCGGGCCTCGGTGCAGGTCTCGGCGTGGGTCTCGGCGTGGGTCTCTCCCATGAGCTCTGGCGTTCGGGATAGGCTTCCCGCTGAGAGCGTCGCTCCCCGAGCGGAAATCGGCTTTGCCATTCGCCGAAGATATCGTCGTCCTCGTATCTCGATCTGCGGGTCCTGCGCTCCTCCGGCTTGTCTATATGCTCGTCCGGTATCTCGTCAACGAAACGGGACACCATATTGCTCGCCGTTTTACCGTAAAGCATTCTCTGCCGCGCCGCGGTCAGGATAAGGTGCTTCTTTGCCCTCGTTAGGGCGACGTAGCAGAGCCTGCGCTCCTCCTCCATCTCCTCTTCCTCGCCTATGGAGCGTATAGACGGAAAAATCCCATCCTCCATTCCGGCAACGAAGACCCACGGAAATTCAAGGCCCTTTGCGGCGTGCATCGTCATCATGATAACGCTGTTGTCCTTATCCTCAAGGCTGTCGAGGTCTGTATAAAGAGCTATCTCATCGAGGAATCCCGCGAGAGTCGGCCCCTCGTCCCCGTTCATATAGCTCACTATGTTCGATTTGAGCTCCTTTATATTTTCGACTCTCGCAATATTCTCGTCCCCGTCGCCGAGAGCGGCAAGGTATCCCGTTTTATCGAGCATAAGGTCGTAGAACTCATCGAGAGGCATTGAAGCGCTCTTTGCTCTCAGCTCAACTATAAGTCTGGCAAAATCCATGAGCTTCGCTGACGCGCGCTTCAGCTCGGGTATGTGCGCCGAGTCGAGTATAACGGAGAATACCGGCTTTCCCGCCTCGGAAGCCTTCTGGCGGAGAGTCTCCAGCGTCGTCGTTCCTATTCCTCGCGGCGGATTATTTATGATCCTCATAAGTCTCAGATCGTCCGCCGGATTCTGCACGGCGCAAAGATAGCTCGTCACGTCCTTTATCTCGGCTCTGTCGAAGAATCTGACACCGCCGATGACGCGATACGGTATCCCCTGGCGCTTGAACGCATATTCGAGCCTGTTAGACTGTGCGTTCATCCTGTAAAGAACTGCAAAATCACGGAAGTTATCACCGCCGGCAACGCCCTCAAGCACTTTGGCGGCGATATACATCGCCTCCTCGTCCTCGTTATCAGCAACATAGAGCCGCGGCTTCTCACCGTCGCCGAGGTCGGTCCAGAGCTCCTTGCCCTTGCGTCCCTTATTGTTCTTTATCACAGCGTTCGCCGCGCCGAGGATATGTCCCGTCGAGCGGTAGTTCTGTTCAAGCTTTATCGACCGCGCGTTTTTGAAGGTCTCCTCAAACGAGAGGATATTCTCGATCGTTGCGCCGCGGAAACGGTATATGCTCTGATCGTCGTCTCCAACTACGCAGATATTGCCTCTGCCGCCTGCGAGCAGGCTCACGAGCCTGTACTGCAGAAGGCTCGTATCCTGATACTCGTCCACGAGAACGTATTTGAAATAGTTTTGGTAGTACTCGCACACGTCCTTATTCTCGGTCAAAAGACGCACTGTAAGGTATATAATATCGTCGAAATCTACGGCGTCGGCGTTTTTGAGCCTCGCCTGATACTCCTTATATGCCGCTGCCGCTTTCTTAACGCGCGGGTCATAGCCCTTTTCCGCAGCCTCGGCATATTCCTCGGGGCTCTGCAAAGCGTCCTTCGCTCTGCCTATCATTCCGAGCACGTTCTTCGCGGGCAGCATCTTTTCGTCCACATTCATTTCCTTCAGAACGCGCTTCATGACCGCCTGAGCGTCCGACGCGTCGTAGATCGTGAAGCTTTTTGTATAGCCCAGAGCCTCGATATGCCGCCTGAGTATGCGTACGCAGGCGGAGTGGAACGTCATTGCCCATATATCCTCGGCTTTTTCGCCGAGAGCTGAAAAAAGCCTCGACTTAAGCTCGTCCGCCGCCTTATTCGTAAATGTGATAGCGAGTATCCTCCACGGCTCCGCAGGCTCGACTCTCAGAAGCTCTCTTTCCTCCTCCGTCGCTCTCGCGCCTCTTTCGACCGCCGCCTCCAGCTCGGCAAGCTCGTCCTCCGTCGCCCACGACGGAGCAGTCGCGCAGTCAGAACCGCGCCCGTAGCGGATGATGTTGACTATTCTGTTTATCAGCACCGTCGTCTTGCCGCTTCCCGCTCCGGCAAGAAGGAGAAGCGGACCCTCCGTCGTGAGAGCCGCCTTTTTCTGCATATCGTTGAGCCCGGCGAAATCGCGCGAGATAAGCTCTTTTCTCGCCGCCGCGTATCTTCTTTCAAATTCGCTTCTGTCCATATCGCCCTTTACCCCATTTTAGTATGGAATTATATTATCACACTTTTCGTCTTTTTGAAAGAGAAAAGCAAAAGATAAGAAAAAACCGGCAGAGCCCCGGTTCTCGGGGCTCTGCCGAAAAATGAAAAAGAGGATAAAATGAAAAAGGTTACTGTTTAGGTTGGTTTAATCATAACCTATAATCTTTACGAAATAAACAGATAAATATTACAAAACTGTTAAAATCGGCTTTTTTCTTCGTAGGTTTCCGGACAGAGCCGCTTTATTTCCGCCTGGATAGCCTTCAGGTCCTCGAAGGTCTCCGGTCTTCTTCTCGGGTCTCGAAGAAGTGCGGCGGGGTGATAGATTGCAGTGTAGACGATGCCGTCCTTCTCGTAAAATTTTCCGTGCTCGCGGGTTATCTTGAAGTCCGTGTCGATAAGCACCGACGCGGCTATACGGCCGAGGCAGATTATTATCTTCGGGGAAACGAGCTCTATCTGCCTTCTCAGCCATCCAATGCAGGCTTCTTCCTCAGAGTGCGACGGGTCGCGGTTCTGCGGCGGACGGCATTTTACGATATTTGCAATATAGAAGTTCTTCGAGCGGTCGAGGTCGATAAGGCTCAGCATATCCGTCAAGAGCTGACCGCCTCTCCCGACAAAAGGCAGTCCCGTAAGATCCTCGTTCTCTCCCGGTCCTTCTCCAACGAACATGACCTTCGCGGTCTTTACTCCGTCGCCGAATACTACGTTCGTTCTCGTCTCCGCGAGAGCGCAGCGGCGGCACTTCATGCATTCGCTTCTAAGCTCTTCCCAGCCCATAACGTCACCCCAAAACAGTTTTTGGAATATTATAACACATAAAGCGGCGCAATTCTATATTTTTCCTCGTTTTTACCGGGACCTCGCGGCAATAATAAAGGCAGGCGGGGAAAACGAGCCCTCAATAAGACCGGTGCCGAAAGGCGAATGGTCAAGGGCGCCTGTTCTGGCGACAGGTCGTTTCTCCTTCTGCCTTTAATGCCCCCTCGGTTTTTGCCGAGGGGGTCAGTTTCTTTACGCTACAGAGTTTACCACTCCGATAAAGAGAGGCAGCTCGCCCGAAGGATCGAGGATCATATATACGAAGGGTCTGTCGAGATATACGTAATACTCTTCTTTTTCTTCCGGCGCCAGCGCTGTAGCAATTAATATTTCTATAACGGTAACGGCCGCAGCTTTGGTCCCGTCCTTGTCGAGCTCTATATGCGCCTTTTGGAAAATAT
>CACXBO010000071.1 GCA_902765975.1 Oscillospiraceae bacterium | reverse complement strand
TTGTTGACAAATTCGGTTTATTGAAGAAACGAAAAGGAAAATTGAGGATAGGTCTCTTATGATGCAGTGTGCGTAAACTGAAAACTTTTCCCTCCGACTCGAAAGAGCGGAGGGATTTTTAAATATCAGAAGCAGCGTCCGAGCCTTTGCTTTTTACAGTGCTCGATCTTTCCGCAGTGGTAGCACAGCTCGTTCTCGCAAACTCCGTCGCCCTCAAGGAAGGCTGATATGTTGTTTACCGTCGTTTCGGCAATGTTGCGGAGGGCTTCCTCGGTAAGAAACGCCTGATGCGAGGTAAGTATGACGTTCGGCATCGAGATGAGGCGGGCGAGCACGTCGTCGGAGAGAATATGTCCCGAGCGATCCTCAAAGAAGATATCCGCCTCCTCCTCATAGACGTCGAGGCAGGCTGCGCCTATTTTGCGCTCCTTTATCCCTTCCAGAAGAGCCTCCGCGTCGATGAGGGCTCCGCGCGAGGTGTTCACGATAACGACTCCGCGCTTCATCGCGGCTATGGCCTCGGAGTTTATCATATGCCGCGTTTCGTCCGTGAGCGGGCAGTGGAGGGATATGACGTCGCTCTCCCGGAACAGCTCGTCAAGCTCAACGTAATTAAGGCCGCTGTCTTTGGCGGGGAACTTGTCGTAAGCGAGGACGCTCATACCGAAGCCTCGGCAGATGTCAATAAAGATGCGTCCTATTTTTCCTGTGCCGACTACTCCGACGGTCTTGCCGTGCAGATCAAAGCCCGTAAGACCGGAGAGGGAGAAGTTGAATTCCCTCGTACGGTTATACGCCTTGTGTATGCGGCGTATTGAGGTGAGGAGCAGAGCCGCCGCGTGCTCCGCGACGGAATAGGGCGAATATGCAGGGACGTGCACGACGTGTATCTTTCCAAAGGCGTGTTCCACGTCCACGTTGTTGTAGCCCGCAGAGCGCAGGGCGATGAGCTTCACTCCAAGAGCGTACAGCCTATCGATAACGGCGGCGTTCACATTGTCGTTTACGAACACGCATACTGCTTCGCAGCCGCGGGCAAGCTCCGCGGTGTCCTCCGTGAGCTTATCCTCATAGTATTTGAACTCCATGCCTTTTGGAGCCCCGAAAAGCTCGAAAGAGGGTTTATCATAGGCCTTAGCGTCGAAAAAAGCAATTTTCATTTTTTATCCTCCTGTTTGCGGACTCAGACGAGCCCCTTTTGTTTAAGCATTTCCGTAATTGCGCCGAGCGTTTTTTTCTTATCCCTGACCCAATCGGGCGCGATTATAAGTGAAGCCGGTCCGTCGCCCGTCATACGGTGTATAGCCGTCTCCGGAGGCAGAAGAGCTATCGCTTCGGCAACCGTTTGAGCGTATTCCTCACGCGACAGGAGTGGGAAAGGACGGCGCTCGTATTCCTCGCCGAGCCGTGAGCCGCGGAGTATATTCAGCATTTGCAGCTTTACCCCGTCCGGCGGAGGGGAGAGCGAGGAGATATATCGGACTGAATTGAGCATATCACTTTTCGTCTCACCGGGAAGTCCGAAGATAAGGTGGATTATCACCGAGATACCGGCTCGCTTCAGCTTTGAGTAGGAATCCTCAAAAACACAGAGAGGATAGCCTCTGTTCATCGCCTCGGCAACGTCGTCACGGGCGGTCTGGAGACCGAGCTCTATCCAGAGCGGCTTGATGCTTTTAAGCCGCGCAAGCATCTCCATGACCTCCGGACCGAGACAGTCGGGTCTCGTTCCGAGCGAAAGAATCGCTATTTCGGGGCGGGATACCGTATCGGTATAGAGCTTCTCAAGCCTTTCGAGGTCTCCGTAGGTATTCGTATAAGCCTGAAAGTACGCGATAAAAAGCTTTGCCGCCGTTTTTCGCGAGATAAGCGCTTTAGCCTGGGCTAACTGCGTGTCGAGATCGGCGGCTGAGGCGGCAAATTCGCCTGAGCCGCCGGAAGAACAGAAGGCGCAGCCTCCGCAAGACAGCTTTCCGTCCCTGTTCGGGCAGGTGCAGCCCGACGAAAGGCTGAGCTTATATACTTTTTCGCCGTACTCCTCACGCAGAATTTCGCCCGCATATTTCAAAAGCTCCACCGCCTTTTATTATATTATATCATGCGGCTTATCGGGAGACAAGTTTTTTCCGACTGTCTTGCGACGGGCTTAATCACGTTAAAATACAAAAAAATACTTTGGCTGCACTTGCTTGTTGTTCGTAATCTGTAGTATAATTATTTTAATCGGTTATATTCAAAACTCGCAATCAAAGGAGGACGACATGGAGATCAAAACTTATAAGAAAGGCGACGTTATCTTCCGCCAGGGAGACAGCGCCGACTCAATGTATAACATCTTCTGGGGCAGAATTGGTATTTATGTTGAATACGGAACTCCCAACGAGAAGAAACTCGCTACTCTCAATACCGACGACTTTTTCGGAGAGATGGGAATGCTTGACCACGCTCCACGTTCGGCAACGGCTGTAGTCCTTCAGGACGAAACGCAGCTTCAGGAGATACGCGAAGCAGATTTTGAGGCGTTCCTCAAAGACCGCCCGACGAAGGTATTCGTTATTATGCAGAAGCTCTGCCATAAGCTTCGCAACAGGTCGCGGGAATATCTTGACGCATGCCGTACAGTTTATGAGACTGTCGAAGCCGAAGAGGCGGGCAGAGACCGCGATCCGGATCTTGACAGAAGCATAGCCCGCATAGTTTCGACTGCTCAGGGCAACGATTTCTTTTACACCGTTTAAGGAGGAGGCGCGGTATGTATACAAGGACGTACAATAAAGACGAGATCATATTCCGTCAGGGCGATTACTCCTCCGTTATGTATCAGATAGTAAAGGGCTCCGTCGGTATCTATGCAGACTACGGAGCTTCCGATGAGAAGCAGCTCACGATCCTTAAGGACGGAGCTTACTTCGGAGAGCTGGGAGTTATCGAGTGCTATCCCCGCAGTGCGACTGCAATAGCTCTTGACGACGGGACGGAGGTAGCGGAGATCGCAGAGTATGAGCTCTCTCATCATCTGAAGGACAAGCCGGAGGTGATGCTTGCAGTTATGAAGCAGCTCAGCGCAAGGCTCCGCGAGGTAACAAAGGACTACGAAGAGGTATGCCGCACCGTTTCCGAGGCGGACATGGCGGAGAAGAACGGAGAGGAGAAGAGCGACGGACTCCTTGCAAGGATAAAGCACTTCTTCAGCGAGTACAAGAGGCTCAGACGTAACTGATTTATTACCGAATAATCGTTGGGGGCGCAGGTCGCCCCCGTTTTTTGAATGCAACAGAACGGAGAGACAGTAATGAAAGAGAACAGGGAGCTGATATTTGAAAGCCTTATCCGCGATCTTTCCGAGGGAGTGATGACCGTAGGACTCGACGGAGTTATAGGTTACGTGAACCCGGCGGCGTCGCTTATTCTCGGCTATACCTCAGCCGAGCTGACGGGCAGGAGATTCGCCGAGGTATTCTTCGGAAGAGAGGAAAACGATGCTTTCAACCAGACCGTGCTCGAGGCGATATACGACAAGGCGGAGCTGCATGAGAATATTGTATGCTATTATTGCGGAGAAAAGGTGAAGCAGCTACATGTAACGACTTCTTTTCTTAATAACGGGGAGGAGCGGATAGGAGTTATAGCGGCGTTCCGCGATATCAGCGAGCTTTCTGAGCTGCGCGACGCGGTAAAGGCAATGAGACGGATACAGGCGCTCAATGATAGGCTTGAAATGAGAAACCGGCTCCTGAGCGAGACCTTCGGTCGATTCCTTTCAGACGATATAGTGAGCCAGCTCCTTGAAACTCCGGACGGATTAGCTCTCGGAGGCAGAAAGCGGAGACTATCTGTTCTGATGAGCGACGTCAGGGGATTTACTGCTCTCAGCGAACGTATGAACGCTCAAAGCCTTATAGAGATGCTGAATCACTACCTCGGAGAGATGACGGAGATAATACAGAAAAACGACGGCACGATCATCGAGTTTATCGGAGACGGCATTATGGCGATATTCGGCGCTCCGAATCCGTCGGAGGCGCATGCGCAGAATGCAGTACGCGCAGCCGCAGAGATGCAGTGCAGGATGGCGGAAGTGAATGAGTGGAACTTGAAACGAGGCTATCCGAGGCTTGAGATGGGCGTCGGAATAAACACCGGCGATATGATAGTCGGGAATATCGGCTCGGAGAAGCGAACAAAATACGGCGTGGTCGGAATGAACGTAAACCTTGCAGGGCGGATAGAGAGCTATACCGTCGGAGGCGAGATACTTATTTCACCCGAAACGCGGGCAGAAGTGACAGAGCCCGTTGAGATAAGAGAGATCAGGACCGTGCTTCCCAAGGGGTTAACGGAGCCTATCGATCTCGTATCGGTAGCCGGGATAGGAGACGTGAGTCTGGGCTTTGAAGAGGATGAGCCCGTCAGGCTCGAAAGACCCGTTGACGGAAGCTTTTACGTAATAAGCGAGAAGCAGATCGGAGCGGATAGCTACCCGTTCCGCTTTACGGCAATCTCCGCGACCGGGGCAGTCATCGTGACCGAAAAGGAGCTTGAACTTTACGGAAACCTTGAAATGGAGGCTGGCGGCGTATCAGATATCTTTGCAAAGGTGCTCGTGAAACGAGACGGAAATTACCTGCTGCGTTTTACCTCTTTACCGGAGGGCTTTTCAACGCTTTTCCATAATAAAACCGAATAAAAACCGCCCCGTCCGCATTATCTCGGACGGGGCGTCGGTCTGCAGTTTGGCTTATTGGGCGGCGGATGCCGTCGTTACGAGCACGGTCCTCGTTTCCTTGTCGTATTCGGCGGTGAAGCCGAGAGCTTCGGCAAGGCTCTTGAGACGGAAGAAGTTTTTGTTGCCGAAGGCGTAGGTCGTTAGTTCGACTGCCTCTCCGTTTATCGTCACGGCCTTGCTGCTCTTAATGCAGCTTGCGGCTTTGTTGGTAAACTCGGTTGCAAGGTCGCCGGAGCGAGCCTCGTATGCCTCGCCGGTAGTCAGGACGATAGTACGGGTCTCAGTGTCGTAGTCTACGTTGAATTTTGCGTCGGTCGCGGTAAGCAGAGCCGCGAGATCGCGGATCTTGAAGTAGTTCTCGCCGTTGATGTTGTATATCTCAAGCTTTTCCTGCTTCACTCCGTCGATGCAGAGAGTCTGGGAGGTGAGGCGTACTTCCGGATTGTTCGCGTCGATAACGGTCTGATCTCCGCGTACCTTTCCGTATTTCTCCGCGGTGATCTTGCCGCCGAGGACCTCGGTGATGTAGTCTATAACGGCTTGATCCATCGGGATACCGGTATCGAAGCCGTCGCCGCGGTCGTAGGCTGCCTGGAATGCGTAGTATGTGTCGCCTCCGGCGGCGCAGAAGTTGTTGGTGACGACAGCGTAGGTTTCTGTCTTTGAGAATTTTTTGCCGTTTATCGCGGTTACGGAAACGCGCTTTATTGCGGACGGTCCGTGATACGTGGAACCGGGATACGGCTCCTCGTTGGCGGCATAGGCCTTAAAGGTCTTCAGACTGAACTCAATTCCCGCAGTCTGTGGGTAACCGCCGACAGCGCTGGGAGTGCAGAAGGTTGAAGCCTCGAGGGCCTCGAGAAGCTCTGCGCCGGTGACATAAATAACCGCGACGGTGTTTCCGAACGGAAGCACGGTGTTGATATCCTTCATCGTGACGTCGCCGACGTCGATCGTGGCTCTGATCCCGCCGCCGTTCGTAATGCAGACGACGCGGTCGTCATCGACATTTACTGAGCCCTCGGACCTGATTACGCTCCACAGCATAGCGTCGGTGATAAGATCGCCGAGATTGGTCTCCTCGGTACGGTTGCCGGGCGCCTTGTCGCCGTTCAAACGTACCTCTGTCGTTGCAAATACCGCGCTGAACTGCTCGTCAACGGTCTTTATTATCTCCTGCGCCTTGCCGTCGACCTCTTCGTCCTTTGGAAGACCTTCGGTGGAGACAAGGTAGTTGTCAACTATTTTTTTTGATGCGTCGTCTATAACGATAACGCCGATGTTGGCAAATTTCGTTCCGGTGGACTGGATGGGCTCGCCGTTTTCGCCGGACTCCATAACAGTGTGGGAGTGACCGTCGATGAGCATGTTTATGCCCTCGACTTTTTCAAACAGATCTGTGGAGCCGTAGCCGTTGGCGAGGGATTCCTCGTCGACTCCGAGATGCACGATGCCGATGACAAGATCGGCCCCGTCGCTCCGCAGATTCCTAACAGCATCGGAGGCAGACTTTGAAAAATCGTCGCCGCTCTCGAAGCTCAGGGTCCTAATGAGTCCGGGATTGACCTTCGTCTGGGTTTCAGGAGTATCCATGCCGAAGAAGCCTATTTTGACGCCGGACTTGGTGGTGTAAACTGCGGAAGCGTCAAAGATTGGCTTTCCGTTCTCAAATATGTTGGCGCAGAGCACTTTGAAGTTTGCGTTTGCCAAATTCATTTTGAGCTGTTCATAGCCGAAATCGAATTCGTGGTTGCCGAGGGTAACGAAGTCGTAACCGGCTGCGTTAAGCATTTCAACAGCTGTCGCTCCCTTGGAAACGCTGACGTATGTCGTGCCCTGGCTGAAATCGCCTGCGTCGACGAGGATGACTTCCGCGCCCTTCTCCTCATATGAGGCCTTCAGTGCGGTAATGTAAGCGTAGCCGTCTATCTGTCCGTGAACGTCGTTTGAGTGAAGTATCACGGTTTTGCCGGTTAGGTCCTCCTGCCCGGGCGCAGGTGAGATCAGCATTTCATCGGCGACTGCAGCAAAACCGAGAGAGAAGAGCATACATAGTGCCAGAATGATCGCAAGAAGTTTTTTGGTGATTCTCATATTGTTCCCTCCGTTTGTTAATTATTGGGAAAACCCCCAGAAAAAGAATACAATAAAAAAGGCGCAAATACAATAGTTTTGCGGCAATTTGACCGGGGAGCATAACGCCGAAATACAGCCTCTTTTTTTGTATAAAAAGCGCAAAAAAAACTCAGGCTTAGATTTGCCTGAGTTTAATATCGTCGATAAGATGCAGAGAATACTTTTCAACGAGACTGAGAGCGCGCAGCTCTATTTCCGGCATCCAGGTATCCTCCGGGCGGTGCGCGTCGGAGCCGAGGATGACGGTGTTGCCCTCCTCGCCGGCGATCCTCCAGAAAGCCTCGTTCGGATAGTGCCTACCGTTTTTGATTCCGAGAAGGTTTATCTCCAGCGGCACGTTCAGCTCGCGGGCTCTGACGCAGAGCTTCCTGTATAAGCGGTCGTATTCGTGAGGATCGCCCTCAAACCGCAGAACGTCGGGGTGCGCGAGGTAAGTGAACAGACCGGTCTCAAGCCCTTCCATAACCTGGGATACGTACCTGTCAAGCACGGAGGGATCGCAGGTCGCCGCCATCGAGCCCGGCTCTCCGATCTCGTTTCCGAGAAAATGCTGACCGAGTATCATGTATTCGACCCCGCAGCTTCTGAGATCGTTTATGAGTGCATAAAAGTACTTGGGATAAAACTCCGCCTCTACGCCGAGATGCAGTGAGAGCCTGTCTCTGTATTCGTTTCTGAGAGAAAAGAGCGTTTCGGCGTATCCGGGAAGCTCGCTTGGCTCCATTCTTACGTTCGGATATTTGCCGGGCTTGTCGAAACTGTAAGGAGCGTGATCGGAGAAGCCGAGAGTTTTTATCCCGCCTTCAATAGCCCGCTCGATGTATTCACGCTCCGAGCCTACGGCGTGACCGCAGCGGGGAGTGTGGGTGTGGTAATTCGCTGTCATTATTTGACCTCCATTCGTTACCGATAATTATATACCAATACGAAATAAAAAGCAAACAGAATAATAGCAGAGAAACGGTGCGGAAATTTGTGCCGGGAAAGTGCAATTGAGAAAAAGCACAAAATAGTTGTAATTCTCAGAATTTATGGTAAAATATCACCAATAAGGAGTCCCGATTAACGGGCCTTCCGAAGGAGCGTGAAAAGAATGGAAGAGAATAAATATCCTATAGTCGACGGCGCCGAGAGCTTTGAAGCCCTGCTTGCCGGAGTGAGGGAGGCGGAGCGCCGCTTTGCAACGTTCTCGCAGGAGCAGGTTGACGAGATATTCAGAGCCGCCGCCATAGCCGCGAACAGGGCGCGCATACCTCTTGCAAAGATGGCTGTAGAGGAGACCGGAATGGGCGTAGCCGAGGATAAGGTGATAAAAAACCACTTTGCCTCAGAGTATATCTACAACGCTTACAGAGCCGCGAAGACCTGCGGAGTTATCGAGGAGGATAAGGCAGCAGGATACAAAAAGATAGCGGAGCCCGTCGGAGTCATAGCTGCCGTCATACCGACGACAAACCCAACGAGCACTGCGATTTTCAAGACGCTGCTCGCCCTTAAAACAAGAAACGGCATTATCATAAGTCCGCATCCGAGAGCAAAAAATTCCACCATAGCCGCGGCAAAGACCGTACTCGAGGCTGCCGTAAAGGCGGGAGCTCCCGAGGGCATAATCGGCTGGATAGATGTTCCGAGCCTTGAACTTACTAACACCCTGATGCGCGAGGCAGACCTCATCCTTGCGACCGGCGGACCGGGTATGGTCAAGGCGGCATATTCGAGCGGGACTCCCGCTGTGGGAGTTGGCGCCGGGAACACGCCTGCGATAATTACCGAGAGCGCTGACCTGACTCTCGCCGTGAACAGCATCATTCATTCTAAAACTTTCGATAACGGAATGATTTGCGCCTCGGAGCAGAGCTGCATCGTTCTTGACGGAGTTTACGAGAAAGTCAAGGCTGAGTTCGCCGCGCGGGGCTGCTACTTCCTCAACAAGACGGAAACGCAGAAGATCCGCAAGACGATAATCGTAAACGGTACGCTGAACGCCAAAATAGTCGGACAGAGCGCATACAATATCGCAAAGCTCGCGGGCGTCAAGGCGCCGGTGGGGGCAAAGATACTCATCGGCGAGGTCGATTCGGTCGATTTGAGCGAGGCCTTCGCCCACGAAAAGCTAAGTCCCGTTCTTGCCATGTACAGAGCCTCGGACTTCGAGGAAGCGGTATCCAAGGCGGAGCGGCTCATTGCCGACGGAGGCTACGGGCATACTTCATGCATCTACCTCAACGTGCTGACCGAGGAGGCCCGCCTGAAGGAGTTCCAGGAGAGAATGAAGACCTGCCGTATCCTTGTAAACACCCCGGCAAGTCAGGGCGGGATCGGCGACCTTTATAACTTCAGGCTCACGCCCTCGCTCACCCTCGGCTGCGGAAGCTGGGGCGGAAACAGCGTCAGCGAGAACGTCGGCGTAAAGCACCTCATAAATATAAAGACCGTTGCAGAGAGGAGAGAGAATATGCTTTGGTTCCGCGCCCCGGATAAGGTCTACTTCAAGAAGGGCTGCCTGAACGTCGCCCTCGATGAGCTCGGCAAGGTGCTGGGCAAGAAGAGAGCGTTTATCGTAACCGACAGCTTCCTCTACAGCGCGGGCTTTACAAAGCCGATAACCGACAAGCTCGACGAGATGGGCATAGTCCATATGACGTTCTCCGACGTTGCGCCCGATCCGACTCTCGGCTGCGCCAAAGAGGGAGCGAAGCTGATGGCGTCCTTCAAGCCGGACGTTATAATTGCCTGCGGCGGAGGCTCGGCTATGGACGCGGGCAAGATAATGTGGGTGCTTTACGAGCACCCGGACGCCGACTTTATGGATATGGCGATGCGCTTCTGCGACATAAGAAAGAGGATTTATACCTTCCCGCATATGGGCGACAAGGCGTATTTCGTTGCGATATCCACCTCAGCCGGAACGGGAAGCGAGGTGACTCCGTTTGCCGTTATAACCGACGAGGAAAGCGGAGTCAAGTATCCTCTGGCGGATTACGAGCTGCTTCCCGATATGGCGATAATCGACACGGATATGCATATGACTGCGCCTAAAGGGCTTACCGCGGCGTCGGGAATCGACGCTGTCACTCATGCGCTTGAGGCTTACGCGAGCGTTATGGCAACGGATTATACAGACGGCCTTGCGCTCAGAGCCTTGAAAACAATATTCAAGTATCTGCCGAGAGCCTATGATAACGGACTTACCGACGCAGAGGCGAGGGAGAAAATGGCAAACGCGGCGACTCTTGCCGGTATGGCTTTCGCCAACGCTTTCCTCGGAGTATGCCACTCTATGGCGCATAAGCTCGGCGCCTTCCACCATATAGCTCACGGCGTTGCCAACGCCCTTATGATAGACGAGGTGCTGAGATTCAACGCGGCCGAGGTGCCGACAAAGATGGGAACCTTCCCGCAGTACGCTTATCCGCATACGCTGGAGAGATACGCAGAGGTCGCGGACTATCTCGGCCTCGGCGGCGATACCGATAAGGAGAAGCTGGAGAAGCTTATAGGCGCTATAGACGCGCTCAAGGAGAGAGTCGGGATAAAGAAGACAATAGCCGATTACGGAGTGAGCGAAGAGACCTTCCTTGCAACGCTGGACGATATGACTGAGAAGGCCTTCGACGACCAGTGTACCGGAGCAAATCCCCGTTATCCGCTGATGAGCGAGATAAGAAGAATGTACCTGAACGCCTACTACGGCGTACACGAGGAGGTATAAAAATGGAGATAATCGCTGAAAGACCGAGAAAGACAGTATACCGCGACGGCGACCGCTGCATCAAGGTTTTTGACGAGAGCTTTTCAAAGGCAGATATCCTTAACGAGGCGCTTAATCAGGCGAGAGTTGAGGAGACGGGGCTCAATATACCCAAGCTTCGCGGAGTTACCACTCACGACGGGCGCTGGGCTATCGAAACGGACTTCGTCGAGGGAAAGACGCTTGCAAAGCTTATGGAGGAGGAGCCGGAGAAGCTCGACGAACATCTCAACGCTTTCGTCGATCTCCAGCTTAAAATGCACTCGGAAAAATGTCCCTCTCTCGGCAAGCTTAAGGATAAGATGGCGAGAAAGCTCAAGGAGGCGAACCTTGACGAGACCACGCGCTACGACCTTGAGATGCGACTTAACGGACTTCCGACCCACACCAAGCTTTGCCACGGGGACTATAACCCTTCCAATATCATCGTAAGACCGGACGGAGAGATGTTCATCATAGACTGGAGCCACGCGACGCAGGGCAACGCCTCTGCCGACGCCGCAAGAACTTATCTGCTGTTCTATCTTAACGAGCAGTTTGACCTTGCGGAGAAGTACCTCGATAAGTTCTGCATTAAGAGCCATACCGCAAAGCCATACGTACAGAAGTGGATGCCGATAGTTGCCGCGTCCCAGTCCGTCAAGGGCAACCCGGAGGAGAGAGAATTCCTTCTCAGCTGGGCAAGCGTCGTGGAATACTGATACAGCTTTTGATTTAACGAGCCGGCTGAGATGCCGGCTCGTTTTTCGTATAGTCAGAGCCGGTATGAAAAACTCATTGCTCCCGGAGAACGCAGAACATAAAGCCGATAAATGGATAGCCTCTCAGGCTGCGTAGAGCTTTCCGGACAAATAACCATATTGCCTCTTTATTTTTCTGTGGGACTGTGATATAATAATATGACAAAATGAAATTATATGGTCTTTTTCATAAATTCTACTTATTTGGAGTGATAAAAATGGCTGACAATAAGGATTACGTTACTCTTTCTGCAGAGAAGGGAACGATCAACATCTCTGAGGACGTTATTGCCGCAGTCGCCGCGAACGCGGTAAAGGACGTGGACGGTGTCGCCTCTCTCGGGCGCGACAGCGGCGAGATCTGGGGCAAGAAGCCCGCAAATAAGGGCGTTCGCGTTATTAACAACGGCGAGGACGTGTCCGTTGAGGTAGGCGTTATGGTCAAGCGCAACGCCGCGGTCCACAGCGTCGGCGCAGCTGTACAGGAGTCTGTCAAGTCCGCGCTTGAGAGCGTTACTGGCGCAAAGGTAAAGGAAGTCAACGTCCTGATCCTCGGCGTTCAGCTTTAATAATCGGAGGGCATATGAACCGTTCAACAGCAAGAGAAATAGCCGTTAGACTTGCGTTTGAGATATCGGCAAAGGAATGCTCGGCGGATGAGGTGCTGAGTCAGTTTTTCGACAGAGAGCACTATGATTCCCTGAAGGAAGAGGACAGCCTCTTTGCAGAATATCCCGACCCGGATCAGATGGCGTATATCGAGGCGGTGATCAGAGGCATAGACGCGCACAATGCGGAGCTCGACGGCTACGTGGCGAAGTATGCAAAGGGCTGGGCGTTCGGAAGGATATCCCGCACGGCGCTCGCGGTGATGAAGGTCTCTATGTATGAGACTATGTATATGCCCGAGATACCGAACGGCGCGTCGATAAACGAGGCCGTTGAGATAGCGAAGAAGTACGACGTGCCCGAGACGGTCGCGTTTGTTAACGGAATACTCGGCTCTTTCGTAAGAGAGGAGCTTGAGGGTCTGTGATCGCTTTAGGCTTTGATACGTCGAACTATACGACCTCCGCCGCGTGGTTTGACGGAAATAAGGGTGATAATTCTGGGCGCCTTTTAGACGTTGAGCTCGGCAAGCTGGGCCTACGTCAATCCGAGGCGCTCTTTTCTCACGTTCGGCGTCTGCCGGATATAGCGGGAGCGCTCGGCGAGCTGGAGGACATCGCCGCTGTCGGAGCATCCGAAAAGCCGAGAGAGACAGAGGACAGCTATATGCCCTGCTTTCTTGCGGGAGTATCGGTAGCAAAGGTGACCGCGCAGATGCTCGGAAAGCCGTATTTCGGTTTTTCCCATCAGCAGGGGCACATAGCGGCTGCGTCCTGGTCAGCCGGACGAATGGATCTGCTTGAGAGGGAACACCTTGCATGGCATCTCTCGGGCGGCACGACAGAGCTTCTCTACGTTCGCCCCGAGGGCGTCGCCGTGAGGTGCGAGATAATAGGCGGAACGGAGGATGTTTCCGCCGGACAGCTCATAGACAGGGCGGGGCAGGCTCTCGGCCTCAAATTCCCGTCCGGACGCGAGCTCGATTCGCTTTCAAAGGCGGCGAGCGTAAAGGAGCTGTATAAGCCGAAGATCAACGGCACACATTTTTCCCTGTCCGGAGTAGAGCATAAAATGCACTCTCTTATCCAGTCCGGGGCTTCGCCCGAAAATGCGGCGTATTTTACACTCGCGTCTATGATCTATACTGTCGGCAAGGTGACGGATAACGCAAAGCGGAAATACGGCGATCTTCCGGTCCTCTTCTCCGGAGGCGTCGCGTCGAATTCGCTCCTGCGCGAGCTCATTCCTGATGGGATATTCGCAGAGCCGAGGTATTCAACTGATAACGCGATGGGTATAGCTATACTTACCTACAGGAGCATAGCGGAAAATGGATGAGAAGATTCTTTCAGTCACGCAGCTAAACGAATACGTCAAGGGCCTCGTCGAGGCGGACAGGTTCCTGATGAACGTAGCAGTCCGCGGCGAGCTTTCAAATTATAAGGTGTATCCCTCCGGACACCACTATTTTTCAATCAAGGATGAGGAGAGCGCGATACGCGCCGTTATGTTTCGCGGCGCCGCGTCAGGTCTGAAATTCAGACCCGAGAGCGGCATGAAGGTCATATGCACCGGCAGAGTGGCAGTTTACACGAGAGACGGAGCGTATCAGCTCTACGCCTCCTCGCTTTCGCCGGACGGAGTCGGAGATCTTGCGGTCGCCTTCGAGCAGCTTAAGGAAAAGCTTGCGAAGGAGGGACTGTTCGACAGGGAGCATAAAAAGCCGATACCCCGTTATCCGATGCGAGTGGGAATAGTAACAAGCTCTGCCGGAGCTGCAGTCCACGATATAATCCGCGTTATGAGAAAACGCTGGCCTCTCGCAAAGCTCCTGCTGCTTCCGGTAAGAGTACAGGGCGCCGAGGCTCCGCCTGAGATAGCCGGAGCTGTAAGATACGCAAACCGCTACCGCATTGCAGACGTGCTCATAGTGGGACGCGGCGGAGGAAGCATGGAGGATCTGTGGTGCTTTAACGATGAGAGAGTAGCGAGAGCCGTCTACGACAGCGATATTCCCGTCATCTCAGCAGTGGGGCACGAGCCGGACGTAACTATTGCAGATTTTGTTGCGGATATGAGAGCCGCAACTCCGTCGAACGGCGCCGAGCTCTGCGCGCCGGATATATCCGAGCTGATGGAGTACCTCGATGCGTCACAGTCGCGCATTTCCGGCGCGATATCGTCTCAGCTCGGCAAAATGCGGGAAAGATTGATCGCACTAGGCGAAAAGCGGGTCATGCAGGATCCTAAGAATCTCGTGGATGACAAAAAGCTTCGCCTTGACAATTATAGAACAAGGCTCACTGCGGCTCAGGCTGTTATGCTCCATTCAGAGCGCAGAAAATACGCAGAGTACGCGGCGAAGCTTGACGCTTTGAGCCCGCTCAAGGTGCTTGGAAGAGGGTACGCTATCGCCGCGAGAACAGACGGAACGGTAATTCGCTCCGCAGAGGACGTAGAGAGCGGCGACGAGATAAGAATCAAGCTGAGAGAAGATACGATAGACTGCATTGTAAAGTGAGGGAAAACAATGGCTGAAACGAAGAACAATCAGAGCTTTGAGCAGCAGATGGCGAGGATCGAGGAGATAGTCCGCACTCTCGAACGCGGGGATAAGCCTCTGGAGGAGGCTCTCGGCCTTTTTGAGGAGGGAACCTCGCTGATAAAAAGCTGCGGAGCTCTGCTGAACGAGGCGGAACAGAGAGTAGTTAAGCTGCAGAAGGGGCAGGACGGCGAGCCCGTCGAGCTCCCGTTTGATACTATCGACTGATATGGATTACATAAGAGAATACGAGACGGCGAGGCTCCTCATAGAGGATACGCTGCAAGAGGAATTCTTAAAGCCCGGTCTTGAGGAAGCCATGCGCTACAGCCTGCTTGCGGGCGGGAAGCGCGTAAGGCCTGTGCTGACGTTAAAATTCTGCGAGGCGGCAGGCGGCGAGCCTTCCGAGGCGTTAAGGCTCGGCTGCGCAGTTGAGATGCTGCATACATACTCGCTCATACACGACGATCTTCCGGCTATGGATAACGACGACCTGCGCCGCGGATTGCCTACCAACCATAAGGTCTACGGGGAGTGTACGGCGATCCTTGCCGGCGACGCCCTTCAGTCCGCCGCGTTCAGAACCGCCTCTGAGGCGGGACTCCGTTTCAGATATCCTGAGGCGGGACTTGAAGCGGTAAGGTTTTTTTCGGAGGCGGCAGGAGAAAGGGGAATGTGCCTCGGGCAGTACGGGGATACGACCGTACCGGAGAGCGAGAGGACGGCGGACGTGCTAAGTGAGATAAACGACCTGAAAACGGGGGCGCTTCTCAAAGCGGCCTGCGTTCTCGGAGTCCTCGCGTCGAAGGGAATGAGAAGCGTTGACGCCGGGTGCATAAAGGCGGCAGAGACCTATGGGATCTACCTCGGCAGAGCCTTCCAGATTAGGGACGATATGCTCGACTGCCTCAGCACTGAAACGGAGCTCGGGAAGCCTGTCGGCAGCGACAAGGAAAACGGCAAGGCAACGTATATGAGCCTGCTCGGAAGAGAAAAATGTGAAGAACTCGTTTTTGAGTATACAGAGAGAGCAAAGCTTGCTCTAAAATCGGCAAATTGGGCTGGAAGCACGGGCTTCCTTGACTTTTTAGCGGATGAGCTTGCAAAAAGAAGCTCTTGAAAAATGAATAATATTCGTTTATAATGAATATTCACGACGGAGCAGTATCCTTAGTCGAAGCTGCCATCTCCAAGGAAGGGCCTAAAAATCCTTTAAAGGGCATATC
>CACXBO010000070.1 GCA_902765975.1 Oscillospiraceae bacterium | reverse complement strand
GGCTCAGGCTCCTTCAATCGCTCTATCTTCGCCTTTGCTCCGAGCTCCGCCGATATGATGAGCTCCGGCAGCTCTGAGCTCCAGAACAGCTCCTTCGCTCTCGCCCCTATCCCCGACGAGGCAAAAAGCATAGCCCCCGTCGCAGTGAGGACCGCGAGGACAGGCGCCGCAAGCTTCAGGTATACGCGAAGTATTTTCCCTTTCTTATTATTCATCTTTCGTACCTCCCGTTAAAACTATGAGACGCCTGGCTGCGATATTACCCATTTACTTTTTCGCGCCGCGGCATTATAATTGTGAAAAACGAGAGGAGAAAGAAAATGACTACTGTTTATTATCCCAAGGGAGTCTGCTCCACAAAATACGAAATAGAGCTTGAGCGCGGTGTTATAAAGGATATACGCATAACCGGCGGCTGCAGCGGAAATCTCAGAGGTATCCGCGCCCTTATTCTCGGTCGCCGCGCCGAGGAGATAATCCCCATCCTTCGAGGAACGAAGTGCGGTCCGCGAAGCACCTCCTGCCCGGATCAGATCTCTCTTGCGCTTGAGGAGGCTCTTCTGAAAGAGGCCGAGGCATAATGAGATACACGACGGTAATTTTTGACCTTGACGGAACTCTGCTCAACACGCTCGACGACCTTCGCGACGCCGTGAATGCGACAATGCGCCGATTCGGGTATAGGGAACGCAGTATCGACGAGATCCGTTCCTTCGTTGGAAACGGAGCGGCAAATCTCATAGCACGCTGCCTTCCCGCCGGAAAAAGCGAGGCGGGCTTCGACGGCATCCTCGCCTGGTACGACGAATACTACACGGCGCACAGCGCAGAGAAGACCGCGCCTTACCCCGGCGTGATAGAGCTTTTGCGCGAGCTTAACCGCCGGGAATTCAAGCTTGCCGTCGTCTCCAACAAGCAGGACGCGGCTGTGAAAAAGCTCGCCCGCAGGTTCTTCCCCGGTCTTATCTCCGTCGCGATCGGCGCAAAGCCCGGCGTTGATATAAAGCCCGCGCCCGACACCGTTCTCGCCGCCATGCGTGAATTGCGGAGCGAGAAATACGAGTGCGTTTACGTGGGCGACAGCGAGGTCGATATAGCGACGGCACGCGCCGCCGGTATTCCATGCGTATCTGTGAGCTGGGGCTTTCGCAGCCGTGAGCTTCTCAGCGAACGCGGCGCCGCGAAAATAATCGGCAAGCCCTCCGAATTATTAAAGGAGCTGTGAGACTCATCTCACAGCTCCTTTTTAACGTATTTTATGTATTCGACGTTCTCTTCTGCGGACTCAACGGTCTTGACCATGAAGCCGTAGACCCTGTCTCGAAGCTCGCGCCTTGCAGCCTTCGGAGAGAGCGAGGCGTCGGGGTACATCGGATCAGATAATCTTATCGTCATAGCCGGCTTTTTCGCGAGGGCAAAAAGCCCCTTTCTCTTTCTGTAGGTCGTCGTCATCGCAATAACGGGAGCGTTTTCCTCGACCGGGTATCTGAAGGATACGTCGCCGAAGTTCCTTATCCCCGTGTAGAACGGCCAGATATGCGCCTCCGGATATATACCGACGGCGCAGCCCTCTCTGTATCTCTCCTTCACGGCGGAGAGAAAGCCGCGCATGCCGTCAAGCTCCGTCGGAACGGGCAGGCAGCCGATCATCATAACGAAGTGCTTGAGAAGCGGCAGACTCACAGCGTCCGGGTTTGCGATGATGTACGCCTTTTTCGGAAAGGCTGCCATCGCGGGGATAAAGGCGTCGAGACCGCGGGTATGGTTTCCGTAAAGGAAAAAGCCGCTCCTCCCGAGCTTTCTCACAGCTTTCCTGTTCTCAAAGCGAAGTCCGAGATATAATTTCGATATAAGAAACACAAGCGGAACGGCGATCACATAATAAGCGATAAACGCGAAAAAGCGCCAGACCGGGCTCTTTCTGACGAATTTGAAATCTGCTCCAACCTTTACCGTCGAGATGTCGTTACCCGAAAAGTCGTCGTTTCTCTCATCGGACCAGTATATGACTCTCTCAGCCTTCATCTCTCTTATCCTCCGCGACGGAGAGCATCATCTCCTCCATCTTTCGCATACAGGCGTCGTAGTCGAAACGTGCGGAATAGCCGAGATAATCCGCGGCGCATTTTTCCCGCTCTTCCGGGTGCTCTATCCAGTAATCGAGCTTCAGAGCAAGATCCTTGGGGTCGTTCACCTTGAAAAGGTTGGTGTCGTGGAGGGCAAAAGCCCGAGTAGCGCTCTTGGGTGAATCAGCGATGAGCGGAGTTTTCCCGCAGGCTATCGCCTCCAGGCAGCTTATCGCCTCAATCTCTATCTCGGAGGGGTGAACGTATAGGTCGCTCATATTGATTGTTTTGACCATTTCCTCCCTTGTGAAGAAGCGCATTATCGGCTCGGCTATGCCTCTCTTAGCCGCTCTCGCCCGCAGCTTCTCCTCCAGCGGTCCTGCGCCGGCAAAAATGAGCCGGATATCGTTTTTGTACTTTGAGAGGGCCACTGCGTCTATGAGCACCCAATGGCTCTTCTCCGGGCTGTAGCGTCCGGTGAAGAGGACGATGAATTTATCCTTCAGTTCCTCCGGCTTTTCGGCGCGGAAGGGTCTGAAGTCCTTCGCCACTCCGTTTGATATTATATATCTCGGAGTCGGGCCAACGACATCCTCGAAAACGTCGCAAATAAAGCGCGACGGATAATGTATGCCGTCGCAATAGCGATAGAGCCTTCTGTAAAATGCTTTATACGCCATTTTTCCTGCAAGCCGTGAGTTTTTCAAAAAGAGATGCCCGGTTATGTTTTCCGCCTGGCAGTGAAAGCCCGCAGTCAGCGGTATGCCGTTTTTATGCGCGTATTCCGCCGAAGCCTTGCCGAGCGAAAAGGGTATCATAACGTGTATGAGATCGACGCCGCTCAGCGCCTCCTCAAGCACCTTCATATCCGCCTTGGCGGGAACGACGCCGTTTTTCTTAACATAGCCGTTCAGCGGTCCGAAGTCGAATTTCGGACAGACGAAATATCCGTCTTCACCGCGCCTTGCCTCGTCGGAACAGACCACTCTTACCTCGTGCCCGCGCTTTTTCAGGCTCTCGATAAGATTATAGGCCGCAATAGTCGTCCCGTTGTTCCTCTCTCCCAGAACGTCGCATACAACGGCAATTATCACTCATATCACTCCCGTGCTTTCTTTATGCCCGAATCAGTATAACACCCTTCGACATTTATTTCAATCTCTGCGTTTTGACGAATGAATAAAAATACTCCGTTTTCGCATTTTTGTCAAAAAAAAGTAAATAATCGGTTGACATTTTGGGAACTTGAATATATAATTGCGATGTACTTGAATGATATCTCTTCGCTGTCTGGCGTCTTCCGCGTCGCATCGACGAAGCGCCGGGGCGATTTTTTTATTGTCCTTGTACATAATCCCTTAGGAGGTAATATAAATGAACAACGGTACTGTAAAATGGTTCAATCAGGAGAAGGGCTACGGCTTTATCTCCAACGACGACGGAAGCGGCGATGTTTTCGTACATTTTTCCGCCATTCAGATGGACGGTTATAAGACCCTTGCCGAGGGTCAGAAGGTCACCTACGAGACCGAGCCCGATCCCCGCGACAGCTCCAAGCAGCGCGCTGTAAACGTCGTCCCCGTAAAGGCCGAGTAATTTACAGTAACACACAGATCAAGGCAAGCCGAAAGGTTTGCCTTGATTTTTTTATGAATTATTTATTAAATGCCCGATCACCACTTGACATTCTCTGACTATAGTGGTAAATTAGCACTCGAAAGAAAAGAGTGCTAACCGCAGTGAGGTCGCTATGGAGCTTTCCGAAAGAAAAAAGAAAATACTCTCCGCCGTAGTTGAGGAGTATATAATCTCCGCCGAGCCTGTCGGCTCGAAAACGGTGCTTGAACGCTCCGGGCTGGACTTTTCGCCCGCGACTGTGCGTTCCGAGCTTGCCGCTCTTGAGAAGGCGGGATACCTTGAGCAGCCCCACACCTCGGCAGGCAGGATACCGACCTCGAAGGGCTACCGGCTCTACGTCAACGAACTTATGACAAAGAAGAAGCTCGACGGCGACGAGGCGGAGCTGATAACAAGGGAGCTCGGTTCCTCCCGCGAGCCGGAGAAGCTTATGGGCGACGCCGGAAGGCTCGCCACGGAGCTTACGAGCTACCCGGCTCTGACGATAACGGCGCCGAGAGCTCTGACCGTAAAGCGCTTTGAGCTCATCTATCTCGACCCGAACAGCTTTATCATCGTTCTTCTTCTGAGCGACAACGCGGTAAAGAACAAGCTCGTGCGTCTTCCCTTCTCTTTCGACGAGTCTCTGTTAAAAAGGCTGAGCGCGGTTTTCAACGCATCCTTTACCGGCGTAGCCGAGGAGGATATGACGCCGCTCATGCTTGAGAGCGCAGAGCGGGGCGCGAACGACCCTATGGGACTCACGGGAGTTATCGCGAGCTTCGCCATCGAGTCGCTGAAGAGCGCGAGGGAGAGCGAAACGGTCTTTTCCGGAGGGGAGAGCCTTCTGAAGCTCCCCGAATTCAGGGACAGCGGCAAGGCGCACAAGCTTATGAGCTACTTCTCCGGCGAGGGCGCGCAGAAGCTCCCTGTCGCTGGTGCCGACGGCGACGTCCGGGTGCTGATCGGTCCGGAGAATATCGCGGAGGAGCTCAAGGACACGAGCGTCGTGCTGGCGAGCTACGACGCCGGCGATAACACGAGGGGGCTTATCGGAGTGGTCGGCCCCACGCGAATGGACTATTCAAAGGTCGCGGCGAAGCTAAGCTATATCGCCGACGGACTTTCCAGGCTTCTCTCAGGCGGTATGCTTTCGCCCTCCGGCTTTGGGAAGCTTATGATAAGCGAAGGAGATGACAAGCGTGAAGGATAAGGAAAAGGAAAAGAAGGAGCCGCAGGAGACTCCGGAGACCGAAGAGAAGGTCTCGGAGGACGTCTCCTCTCCCGAAAAGAGCGAAGAGCCGGACGCAGACGCTCTTCTTGCGGCAGAAAAGGAGAAATATCTCCGTCTCGCCGCCGAATACGATAACTACAGGAAGCGCAGTCAGAAGGAGCGCGAGAGCATATTCCGCGACGTTAAGGCCGAAACCGTAACGAAGCTGCTCCCGGTATACGATAACCTTGAGCGCGCGCTCAGAGCTGAGTGCTCGGATCCCGCATATAAGAAGGGCGTCGAGCTCACGATGACTCAGCTCAAAACGATATTCGACGATCTCGGCGTAAAGCCCATAGAGGCTGAGGGCGCAAAATTCGATCCCGCCCTGCATAACGCCGTTATGCACGTCGAGTCTGAGGATCATAGCGAGGGCGAGATAGTCGAGGAATTCCAAAAGGGCTTCACCCTCGGCGACAAGGTCATAAGATTCTCGCTCGTCAAGGTCGCAAACTGAAGATGTAAACAACCCTAATTACAAGGAGGAAATAAAAAATGTCAAAGATAATCGGTATTGATCTCGGAACTACCAACAGCTGCGTCGCCGTTATGGAAGGCGGCGAGCCGGTCGTAATAGCAAACGTCGAGGGAGCGCGCACCACCCCGTCCGTCGTCGCCTTCTCCAAGGACGGCGAAAGAATGGTAGGTCAGGTCGCAAAGCGTCAGGCTATCACAAATCCCGACCGCACGATCTCTTCGATTAAGCGCGAGATGGGCTCAAACTACAAGGTAACTATAGACGGAAAGAGCTACGCTCCACAGGAGATAAGCGCCATGGTGCTTCAGAAGCTGAAGGCCGACGCGGAGGCTTATCTCGGTCAGAAGGTGACCGAGGCCGTCATCACCGTCCCCGCATACTTCACCGACTCGCAGCGTCAGGCGACTAAGGACGCGGGTCGCATCGCAGGTCTTGAGGTCAAGCGTATAATAAACGAGCCGACTGCGGCAGCTCTTGCTTACGGTCTCGATAAGGAGCAGGATCAGAAGATCATGGTCTACGACCTCGGCGGAGGCACCTTCGACGTCTCTATCCTTGAGATAGGCGACGGCGTTATCGAGGTCCTTGCCACGGCTGGCAACAACCGTCTCGGCGGCGACGATTTCGACGCCGAGATAGTCAAGTACCTCGTAAACGAATTCAAGAAGTCCGACGGAGTCGACCTCTCCTCCGACCGCGTGGCGATGCAGCGTCTTCGCGAGGCGGCGGAGAAGGCAAAGTG
>CACXBO010000069.1 GCA_902765975.1 Oscillospiraceae bacterium | reverse complement strand
TTTTTATAAGAAAGTTGGGAAAAAGATGTTATTTGACACCCACGCGCACTATGACGACGCAGCTTTCGATGCCGACAGGGACGAGATACTCTCCGGTATGGCGTCGGGCGGCGTCGGGCTCATAGTTGACCCGGCCTCGAACGTGGACTCTGCAAAGAAGGCGAGGGATATAGCCGAGAAGTATCCCTTCTTGTTCTTTGCCGCCGGACTGCACCCGAACGACCTGCGAAACGGTTACTATGAAGGCTATCTAACCGACGTGCGAGGTCTTTGCTCGCATCCGAAATGCGTCGCTGTGGGGGAGGTCGGTCTCGATTATCACTACGGAGCTGAGTTCAAGGAGCTGAGCCACAGGGTCTTTCGCGAGCAGCTTGAGCTTGCGCGGGAGCTGAAGCTGCCCGTTATTACCCACGAGAGAGAGGCGACGGCGGATTTCCTCGGAATAATAAAGGATTTTTCAGATATATCCGGGGTCGTACACTGTTTCTCCGGAAGCTGGGAGACTGCGAAGACGATACTCGATCTCGGCTGGTATATATCATTCACCGGAGTAGTCACCTTCAAAAACGCAAAAAAGGCGGTAGAGGTCGCCTCGAAAATGCCCATTGAGCGGCTCATGATAGAGACAGACAGCCCATATATGTCTCCGGAGCCTGTCCGCGGCACGAGGAACACCTCGCTCAACGTGAGATATATAGCCGAAAAGATAGCCGGACTGCGGGGCATGAGCTATGAAGAGCTGGAAGCCGCGACCTATGAGAACGGAAAGCGGTTTTACGGCATGGTGTGAGCCCAGCCTATTGACATGTTCCCGCCATATGTGCTAAACTTCAGATGGGTTAAAGAGATTAATAATAGCGGGAGACAGTCCGCGGGGACTGCCGACGTTTTTCCCGCGGCAAGGAGAATGAAATATGGATATTTTCGACGGACTGACGCTGATAGGCGGTCTTGCCCTCTTCCTCTTTGGAATGAACCTCATGGGCGGGGCGCTGGAGAAACGCGCCGGACACAGGCTAAAGGCTCTTCTCAGAAACGTAACTGCGAAGCCTCTTGCCGGTCTCACTCTCGGAACGGGAGTGACGGCGCTTATGCAGTCTTCCTCCCTCACTACGGTGATGGTGGTCGGCTTCGTAAACTCCGGGCTTATGACGCTTGCTCAGTCCGTGTTTATTATATACGGCGCAAATCTCGGAGCTGCCGCGACCCCGTGGATACTTTCGCTTTCCGGCGTCTCTGGCGGAAGCTTTTTGCTTCACCTGCTGAAGCCATCCACCTTTACCCCCGTCCTCGCCCTCATCGGAGTCGTTCTCCACAACTTCTCCAAGAGCACGAAGAGGAAGGAGACCGGGCTCGTGCTTCTCGGCTTTGCCGTTCTGATGTACGGAATGGAGATAATGAGCGGGGCAGTCGTCGATCTGAGAACAGACCCGGCCTTTACGGGCATTGTCGCCGCCGTATCGAACCCGATCATCGGGATCCTCGCCGGCACTCTGATAACCGTCGTCGTCCAGTCCTCCTCGGCGTCTATCGGTATACTGATGGCGCTTTCTGCGACAGGGAGCATCCCGATAAACGCGGCTATCCCAATTCTTATGGGTCAGAACATAGGCACCTGCATTTCCGCCGCTCTTGCGGCAGTCGGCGCATCGAAGGATGCAAAAAGAACCGCCGCCATACACTTTCTTTTCAATCTGCTCTCCGCCGTGATCCTTTTGCCCTTATACCTTATTATATATAACGCGGCGGGCTGGACCTTCGGGGCGGAGGCGGTAGCCCCTGTCGAGATCGCCCTTATAAACACCGGCTATAAGCTCGTTTCAGTACTGATTTTCATGCCGCTTTCCGGGCTTCTCATAAAGCTCTCCCGCATTCTCGTCCGCGGCGGCGCGGAGGACGCCGTACTGCTGGACGAGCGACTTCTGGCAACGCCCTCCGTTGCTCTCGAGCAGTGCCTCAACGTCGAGCGCGATATGGCGGAGCTTGCCGCCAAGGGCGTCCGCACGGCTATGAGCCAGTTCTTTGAGTATAACGCGAAAACGGCGGAAAAGATCGAAAGCTGGGAGAAAAAGGTCGACGAGTATGAGGATAAGCTCGGCAGCTACCTTGTAAAGCTCTCGTCCTGCGAGCTTCTGCGCAGAGACGCTGTGACGGTCTCTCAGCTCCTGCGCTGCCTCAGCGATTTCGAGCGAGTGAGCGATCACTCCGTAACGATACTCCGCTCTGCCGGAGAGCTCAAGGAGAAGAAGACCGGCTTCTCTCCCGCTGCCGAGGCGGAGCTCAAGGTCGCGTTTGCTGCTACCGACGAGCTTCTTGAAAAGACGAACGCCGCCTTCTGCCGCGGCGACGGTCAGGCAGCCGTCGAGGTAGAGCCGCTCTGCAAGGTCATCAGCGGGCTCTGCGAGAAGATCAGAGCCGCCCACGTCGAGAGACTTACAACGGGCGATTGCAAGATCGAGACCGGCTTCGTTCTCATAGATATTCTGACCGCTATTGAGAGAATAGGCGGACACGCCTCGAATATTGCCGGCTGCGTTCTCGAGATAGGCAAACAGGAGCTCGACCTCCACGAATACCTGCACCTCGTGCGCCACGGAACGGAGTATGAAAAACGTTTTGCGGATTACAGAAAGAAATACAGCATAAAATAATCTTATAAAAGCTGAAGCGCCGCTGAGAAATCAGCGGCGCTTATTATTGCCTTACGGGCAGTTTACCGGATATGCGTCTGTAACAAATTCATACTCAAGCAGTTCGCTGATCAGAGCAGCGAATTCTTCCTCATCGAGCGGAGCAGAAAGACGAAAGGTGAGCTGTCCGTCGTCAAGATCTGTCCAAAGAGTCCAGCCGCGGCCTTCAGCATATTCTCTCGCTTCATACCACGAACCTTCTCCGTACAGGACAACGAGCCACTCGCAAGGGTAACTGACGTCTTCCGGCACGTCGCAATATCCCGACATAGGCTCTAAGGAAAAGGGAACGTCATCCGGCCAAGGAGTGTCGTCAGGGGGTTCCGTCGCCGAATTAAACGTTTGAGGAGAGGGTTGAGGCTCCGGTTCCGGCTCCGGTTGAGGTTCCGGTTCCGGCTCGGGTTCCGGCACGGGAGTAGGCTGAGGTGTAGTAACCGGTTGAGGAGAGGGTTGCGGCTTAGGTTCCGGCTCTGATTGAGGCTCTGGCTCCTGCTCCGGTTCCTGCTCCGGTTGAGCACAGGCTCCGGCTATCGCAAAGTCTATCTCTGGCTCCGGCTCCGGTTCTGCACAGGGCTCGGAGTCTTCCGCAGGAGCGCTGTTCGGATCGGGCAAAGGCGAAGGAAGGGGCTCCGAGTCGAAAGCCGGAGCTTCCGGCTCGGCCTCGTCTTCGAAGACCGCGACGCTCTTGTCCGCGCCGTAGTCGCCGCTCTTCAAAAGACTGTAGCCCGCAAAGGCGATGATCGCGAAGCTTGCCGCAGCCGCCGTCCAGCGTAGGATCAGGGCAGATCTTTTCTTGCGCTTCTTTTCGGCATTCAGGCGTTTGACCTCGGTCATTACGCCGCTTTTAAGCTCGGCGGGCGGCTCGACGTCCTCCGGCACGGACTCTGAAACGAGGGAGAGAAGGCTCAGAAAACGGGAGCAGTCTTCGCAGGAGGCGAGATGCGCCTCAAGAGCGGCGCTCTCCTCTGCAGAAAGCTCGCCGTCCAGATGTTTACTTATAAGATCGCGTGCTTTTTCGCAAGAGATCATATCATTTCCCTCCTTTCAGTTTATTAGACCGGGAAACCCTCTCAAAAGTTCCCGCTTTTACTAATATTTCTGCAAGAGCAGATCTTGCCCTCGCTATCCGGGACTTGACCGTTCCCTCCTCAAGCCCAAGGGCGGCGGCGATGTCTCCGTAGCTCATTCCGGAGAATTCGCGCATGATCAGGATCTCGCGCTTGTCGTCGGGCAGCGCGGCGACGGCCTCGCGTACCGCCCGCCTTATGTCGTCGCGCTCGACAAGCTCCTCGGGACCCGGGGAGGAGTCCGGTATGACGAGCTCCTGCTCATCCCCTTCGCCGTCCTCCTGTGTGAGAGAGACGGCAGGCTTGCTCTTTTTAAGAAAGTCCATGGCGGCGTTGTAAGTGAGGCGGTAGAGCCATGCGGAGAATCTGCTCTCGAAGCGGAAGGCGGCAAGATTCTTATACGCCTTGATGAAAGCCTCCTGCGAAACGTCCAGCGCGTCGTCCGGGCTGCCCGTAAGCTTTAGAGCCAGATTGTAGACGAGCTTCTGATTCGCGTCGAACAGAGCCTCGAAGGCCCTCTCGCTTCCGCCCTGAGCGGCTTTCACAAGACGCTTTTCTTCCTCAGGAGTCACGGCGAGGCCTCCTTTCAAGATCCCGCAGACTGTCCTCTATATCGCGGGATACGCTGTATATATCCTTGAGCGTCGAAACGCTCATTATTCTGTCGCGGTAGTAGCCGGCGTAGGGCATTCCCTTCAGATACCAGGCGAGGTGCTTTCTCGCCTCAAGGCAGGCGGTGCGCTCGCCCCTGTCCACGGCGGCGAGCTCGAACTGCCGCCGCGCCAGCTCCAGCCGTTCAAGGTAAGACGGAGCCTCCGGCACGGGCTCTCCGGCAAGAGCCGCCTTCGCGTCGCGGAATATCCAGGGCGAGCCCATCGCGCCTCGGGCTATCGCAACTCCGTCGCAGCCGGTGAAATCGAGAGCTTTTTTTGCGTCCTCGCCGGTGAATATATCGCCGTTTGCAAAAACAGGTATCCCGACCGCCGCTTTAACAGCCTTTATTATCTCCATGTCCGCCCTGCCGGAGTACATCTGAGCCCGTGTGCGCCCGTGGACGGTGATCGCAGAGGCGCCAGCCGCCTCGCACATAAGCCCGAACTCAACGGCGTTTACAGAGGCGGAGTCGAAGCCCTTGCGGAATTTGACGGTGACCGGACAGGAGACGCTCTTCACAACAGCCTCGATAACGTCTCTCGCCCGCTCGGGAGCGCGCATCAGAGCCGAGCCGTCGCCTGAGGATACGACCTTGCCGACCGGACAGCCCATATTTATATCTATGATATCGGGATGAGCGGTCTCAAAAGCCTTTGCCGCCGCCTCGCCCATACAGACCGGATCAGAGCCGAAGAGCTGTATTGCGGCGGGCGCTTCACCCTCGCCGAGCTTCATAAGGGCGAGGGATTTTCTGTCCTGATACATAAGCGCCTTGGAGCTCACCATTTCGGTGACCGTAAGCCCGGCGCCGTATTCGCGGCAGAGCGTGCGGAAAGCGAGATCGGTCACTCCGGCCATCGGCGCGAGCATTACGGGCGTATTAACTTCTACACTGCCGATGCGCAAGACGCCCGACTCCCCTTTCCTATACATTTAAATATATAACCGACGAGTGACATTTTAAGATACGAGTCTGTTTTTGTCAATGCCGGAGAGCTCCTTCAAAATGACCATAGCAACAATATATTGTATAACCCGGGAGATGCTGCCACAAGCAGGAAAAATAATAGAAAAAAGTTCAAAAAAATTGAAATTTGTGCTTGACACACGGAGAGATATTTGTTATTCTAACAAGGCGCGTGGGCGTAGTGCGCGATAATTGCGCCCAAAAGCGTACTGCGATGATCCGGGAGATTGCGCCGAGCGGCGGTAACTTCCGGGGAGTATGTCCGGCGTCGCCTCGTTTGGCGTCGCGAAATCGGGCGGCTGAGTCAGAATTTGTACGGGCGTATATCGTCCGGACAGGGAAACAGCCGGTTTTATACCGGTTATTTTTCTGGGCGGGAGTGATACGCACGGCTGAGTGTACAAAAAGAATGGCTCACCGTACGGTACATTTATACAATATGCTGTACGAAATTGGAGGAAAGAAAAAATGGCAGCAAAGAAAATGATCCGCATCAGACTCAAGGCTTACGATCACCAGCTCATCGACCAGACCGCAGAG
>CACXBO010000068.1 GCA_902765975.1 Oscillospiraceae bacterium | reverse complement strand
CCTCCGAGAGAGCGATATGATACATTTTTTCCTTTGACATTCTGCCCTTCCTCCTTTGGCATTTTCTCTCCTTATTTTACTTTAATGCCGCGCATAAAACAAGGTCTCTCTTGCAAATTTTGCTCTGCGGTAGTAGAATGTTTTTGTTATTCGTGGGAAGGAGGCGCGCAGATGAAGCACAAGAAGATAGCGATCATCGCCATAGCTCTCGCTGTCGGCGTAGCCGTCGGCGCTCTCGGCTTTTACGGTATCCTTGAGCTCTCCGGAAAGACGATAGTGAGCCGCACGATCGTGCCGTCAGACGCCGAGAACGGAGGAAAAACCCAGAGCGCAAATCAGTCCGGGCTTATGGAGCTTGCGGTACGCGCCGCGAGATTTATCAAGATGCGCGACTTCAAGAGCCTCTCCGAGATGGCGCATCCCACCTTCGGCGTTTACTTCTGCCCGGGTGCGACGGTTAATCTCAGAAACAACAAGGTCTTTACTCAGTATGAGGTATCGAATTTCCGAGACGATGAGAATTCCTACGTCTGGGGTGTCTCGACCGATACCGGAGTGCCTATCGAAATGACAGCAGAGGAATATTTCTCGCGCTACGTTTATGATAAGGACTATGCCAATGCGCCGATAATAGGAGTGAACTATGCGGCCCGCACGGGAAACAGCCTTGAAAATCTCTCCGAAGCTTTCCCAAACGCCAAATTCGTCGACCTATGTTTTCCGGGTACCGAGGCGAACGAGTACCACGACTGGGGACTTCTGCGCCTCTGCTTCGAGGAATACAAGGGCATGCAGCGACTGACCGCTGTAATACACTCGGAATACACCGTATAATAAGTCCGGCGGGAGCGAACAACTCCCGCCCGTTTTTTAAGGAGCACTTATGCGACACGTATCTCTCGCTCTCTGCGCCCACGTCGACGCGGGGAAGACGACTCTCTCCGAGGCGCTGCTCTATGCGTCGGGAGCGATAAGAAGAAAGGGCAGAGTCGACCACGGCGACGCATTTCTGGATACCGACCCCATAGAGCGCGACCGCGGTATAACTATATTCTCAAAGCTTGCCCGGCTCCAGTCCGGCGACCTCGCCGTGACTCTTATGGACACGCCCGGCCACGTCGATTTCGCAGCAGAGGCGGAGCGCACTCTCGCTGCCGCGGACGCAGCCGTGCTCGTCGTCAGCGCGTCGCAGCCCGTGCAGGGGCACACGAGGACGCTTTGGAGCATACTGCGCCGCTTCTCCGTTCCGACCTTCATCTTTGCAAACAAGATGGACCTTGCCGGCGCGGAGAGAGGGAAAATAATGGACGAGCTGAGACGCGAGCTGTCTCCCGCCTGCGCCGTGCTGGATGGAGAGGCCGCCGAGGAGGCGGCTATGGCTGACGAGGCGGCTATGGATGAATACCTCGAAGGCGGACTCTCCGACGGTACGGTCAAAAGACTGATAGGCGAAGAGAAGCTTTTTCCCGTGCTTTTCGGGTCAGCTCTGCGCGACGAGGGAGTGGCTGAGCTCTTAGACGCGCTCCGCCGCTTTCTGCCTGTGCCGGAGAGAGAGCAGGATTTCGGCGCTCTGGCGTATAAGATAGCGCGTGACCCGGCGGGAGCGCGTCTGACCTATCTCAAGATAACCGGCGGCGCACTGAAGGTCAAGGACAGCCTTGACGGGGAGAAATGCGACCAGATAAGGGCGTATTCCGGCGAGAAGTATACTCTGCTCAGGGAGGCTGAGGCGGGAGATACAGTCGCAGTGACCGGACTTGAGGATAGCTGGGCGGGCAAGAGATACGGAAGCCGAAGAAGGACTGGCAGGGAGCTCATCCGCCCCGTAATACGCTATTCCGCCTCGCTCGGCGCTGGCGTCGATCCGCACAGGGCATACGAGG
The DNA here is from genome assembly GCA_902765975.1 of Oscillospiraceae bacterium. Classification (GTDB taxonomy): domain Bacteria; phylum Bacillota; class Clostridia; order Oscillospirales; family Oscillospiraceae; genus RUG626. Next base: position 3,864 of record CACXBO010000068.1, on the reverse strand, counting down.
CTTTTAAAAGGCTTCAGGAGGAGGAGCCTCAGCTCTCAGTCGAGCTTGACCCCGTATCGGGCGGAATAACCGTTGGGCTTATGGGCGAAGTGCAGTCCGAGGTCATAGAGCGCATAATGCGCGAGAGATATTCCATACACCTTAGCTTTACGGACGGCGGTATAGTCTACAGAGAGACGATAGAGGATACCGTCGAGGGAGTGGGGCATTTTGAGCCGCTGCGCCACTATGCCGAGGTGCATCTCATCCTTGAGCCCGGCGAGAGAGACAGCGGCATAACCCTCGCATCCTCAGTTCCAGAGGACGAGCTTGACCGCAACTGGCAGAGGCTCATTCTGACCCACCTTGCGGAGAAACAGCATCTCGGCGTTCTCACAGGCTCGCCTATAACCGATATCAGGATAACCCTCGCCGCGGGCAGGGCGCATATTAAGCACACTGAGGGCGGCGATTTCCGCGAGGCGACCTACAGAGCCGTGCGGCAGGGGCTTATGCAGGCGAAGAGCGCGCTGCTCGAGCCCTACTACGATTTCACCCTTGAGCTCCCGCAGGAGAACGTCGGTCGCGCCCTCTCCGACCTCGTGAGAATGGAGGCGGCATACGCCCCGCCGGAGACGGGAGACGGATTTGCCGTTATAAAAGGCTCGGTCCCCGCGTCTGAGCTTTTGGGCTACGATACCGTCCTGGCGTCATATACACGCGGTCTCGGGCGTCTTACGGCCGTTCCCGGAGGCTTCAAAAAGTGCCACAACGCACAGGCGGTTATCGACGCGAAGGGCTATGACCCGGAGCGCGACGAGGCCAATCCCTCATCAAGCGTCTTTTGCTCACACGGAGCCGGAGTTATCGTAAAGTGGGGCGAAGTTAAAGAGAAAATGCATATAGAAAGCGTTCTGAAGGGAAATTCTGAGCAAATTCGCGGCGAAGTGGTGACTATACCCGCAAGCGGTCTGCCCCGCGCAGCGACGGACAGGGAGCTTCAGTCGATATTCGAGCGGACTTACGGCAGGATAGAGCGTCGCGATGTGCTGCCCTCGGACGAGAGGAAGAAATACGAGCCCAGGAAAAATCTCGACCCGGGACCGAGGGAGATAAAGCCCCGCTTTACGGGAGCTGAATATCTGCTCGTGGACGGCTATAATATCATCTTTGCCTGGGACGAGCTGAAAAAGATAGCGGAGGAGAGCGTTGATGCGGCGCGGAAGGCGCTTATGGACGTGCTTTCGAATTACCGGGGCATAAGAAGAAACGAGCTCATCCTCGTTTTCGATGCCTACAAGGTCTCCGGCGGACTCGGGAGCGTTCAGAACTACCACGGGATAAGCGTGGTCTATACGAAGGAGGCGGAGACGGCAGACACCTATATCGAGAAGACGGCGCATAAGCTGTCTAAGTCGCACAAGGTCTACGTCGCCACCTCGGACGGACCGGAGCAGATGATAATCCTCGGCTCCGGGGCTTTGAGAATGACGGCTATGGAGCTTAAAAGCGAGATAGAAGCGGCAAAGGCTCAGATTGGAGATATTTTGCGAAGGTCACAGCTCAGCTCCAGAACGAGACCGGTCGAGGATGCCTTCAGAAAAGCGGAAAAGACTGATAAATAACTCTGCGAACCAACTGCGGACGGCGAACTGCTGAGGTCGGAGCAATCGAAAAGCCTGCCTTAAACCTCAAGGGTAAGGCAGGCTTATCATTACGCCTCCATCTGCTTTCCGAGGAAGCCGGCGACCGTTTGAGCGAGCTTTTCCTCAATATCGCCCGCAGAGTCGTCTCCGCCGGTGAAAAATATAACGCTGCCCATAAGCTCGCCCTCGGTGAGTATGGGTGCGGAGATATTGACGACGTACTTTTCCGCCGCGTCGCTGAGCCGGAGACCACTCTCTCCGCTCTTTCTGCGGTAAAGCCTTCTGAGCTCCATTATGCTCTCAAGGTCTGAGCTTAGCGGCTTTGAGAGAAGCTCTCTCTTGGGAACTCCGGAGACGGCTATAACGCTGTCTCTGTCCGTTATCGCTACGGGTGATCCCGCGGCTCTGCCGAGAGTCTCGCACATCGCCGCCGCGTTATCTCCGAGCTCGCCCATCGGCGAGTATTTTTTGAATATTACCTCTCCATCCTTCTCTGTGTATATCTCCAGCGGGTCGCCGTCGCGTATGCGAAGAGTCCTTCTGATCTCCTTCGGTATTACGACCCTGCCTAGATCGTCGATGCGCCGGACGATTCCGGTTGCTTTCATATCATTTCCTCCTTGCGGGTTATCCCGATTAAGTCAAAAGTAGTATTTGCCGCAAAGGGAGAAAAATACTAAGGTTTTTATTTCCGAATAACAAACAGGGTAAACGGCGCTCCAGCAGATTTTGAGACGGCGAAAAGGAGCTTTTTGACGCGGACTGCTTGAACAATAACGTAACGCTTGATATAATTAAATTGTATGACGGGAGAACCGACAATAAATGCCGGAGGTGTTTTTATGAAGACCGAGAAACTGATTACCTTATTGCTTGTTATGTCTATCCTGCTCGGAGCTGTGTCATTTCCCGCTTCTGCTGCTGAGCCGAAGTATTCGATAGCTCTCGCGACGGCGTCTGCTGACGGAAGGGCTATCTCGCTCGATAAGACGGAGGCTGAGGCGGGGGAAGAGGTGACCGCATCCTTCAGCACGTCGCGATACAGGCTGAGGAGTATGTATTATGTTAACTCAAACGGCGACAAAACGTATCTTCTGGCAGCGCCGCCTTGGCAGGATTCTTTTTCCGTATCGTTTACGATGCCGGCGTCTGATATCTCCGTATACGCGGAGCTTGTGCCGCAGAGCGAATATAAGCAGCAGGTACGGATGTACGTGCCGCTTCAGGAGTATTTCAAGCTCGACAAGGTCTATACAAAAGGAAATGAGACGGTAACCATTTACGTAACTCCTCCCGAGGGCAAGGAAGTGTCGAATATCAGACTGGAGACGGAGCAGGGCGGGGTATATTCTTCGTGGTACAGGATCGACTGTGTTCCCGGGCAGAGAGAATTCACCATAACGATGCCTGAGGACGAGTCGATAGACGTCTATTTCGAGGCTACGCTTTCTTCATTACACACCGTGACTTATAAGATAGAAAACGGCGTCTGGGCGGACGGAACTGCCGAGCCCGTAACGGAGAGAGTTTTTGACGGCGGCACTCCTGCGAATATACCGACCGGGATGAAGGCGGATTACGGCTACGGAGTCGGAAGGTGGGATAGAGAGCCTGCCTCCGCAACGATAAAAGAGGACGCAGAGTTCACTTTTGCCTATGGTCACTACACAATCACCTTCGATACCTGCGGCGTCGGCACCCCGCCACCTCCGACAGAGAGCGCGTGGAGCGGAACGAGCGGCAACGGCGATAAGGACAGGGATTGGTACGGAACGGCTGTTTATAAGAAGGCAAAAAGCGGCGACGATTATTACACGCAATACGAGACGAGCCTGCCCGGGCTGGGTGCGGCGTACTGGTTCCTCGACCCGGAGGACGAATCCACCGCCGTGACGCCCTGGGTGTTTATGGACGGGGACGTAACGCTCTACTGCAAATGGGTGAGAGCGGATAAGCTCGTGGAGTCTGTCAGTCTGAACGTGTTTCCCAAGGCGGGAGATACAGTACCCGTGCAGACCTATTCAGCTTTCGATGAAAGCGCGTCCCTCGCAGAGTATTTTGTTTCACTGGATAATAGCGACTGCGAAATAAGCTCAATAGAGTGGGAGAGAGCGGAGACTGCCGAATTCGTCGAGGGAGAGACCTATAAGGTGAGAATATGCCTTTCGACCGAGGATACGGCGGACACGGTTTTTTTCAAGGGTAACGCCTTCGCTGAATACGGCGATGATTATATGGT
>CACXBO010000067.1 GCA_902765975.1 Oscillospiraceae bacterium | reverse complement strand
TGCTGTATAAGATCGGAGAGCCCGAGTCGGCAACGATGAAGACCGGCGGGATTCTTGCGCCGATAATTACAGGAGCTATTTCTTTTACCTTTATCCTCATCTCCGTTTTGTATTTCCTTATATCCGGATAAATTAGATAATCGCCCGCCGAAAGGCGGGCGATTTTACGTATATAGGGCGTCTAAATCACACGGCGAAGCCGCCGTCGACGCTGATAACCTGACCGGTTATAAACGAGGCTGAGCCGGAGGCGAGAAAGAGAGCGGCTCCTGCCACGTCTTCGGCTGTGCCGAGACGCAAAAGAGGCGTGTCCTCGACAAGACAGCGCAGCGTTTCTTCACCGAGGCCTGCGTTCATCTCCGTGTCGATAACTCCGGGGCAGAGGCAGTTTACCGTTATCCCGGATGGGCCGAGCTCCTTTGAAAGAGCCTTCGTAAGCCCTAAAAGAGCGGACTTTGAGGCAGAGTAGGCGGCTTCGCAGGAGGCGCCGCGTATGCCCCACATAGAGCTTATTATTATTATCCTGCCCCAGTGCTCTCTGAGCATAAAGGGAACGGCGGCGCGAATGACGTTATAGGCGCCGTCCACGTTTACGGAAAAAACTCTGCGCCAGTCCTCGGGCGTTGTGTCCTGTATCTGCTTTATAAGGCTTACGCCCGCGTTCAGCACGAGGATTCCGGCCCCGCCTGCGCCGTTTACGAGAGCTTCAGCCTCTTCCGGCACGGAAACGTCGGCCTTGAACGCGGCGCCGCCCGTTTCGGCGGCGACAGCCTCAGCCGCCTCACGGCTTTTGTTATAGTTTACCGTTACGCTGTATCCGGACTTGCCAAAGAGGGAGGCTATCGCAGCGCCTATCCCGCGCGACGCGCCGGTCACGATCGCGCGCTTTTTGAATTCGCTCACAGCAGCATCAGCCACCTTATGATAAGTATAGCGGCGAGTCCGGGAAGACCCAGAACGCCGACGCAAACGGCGTTTACCGGATTGACTCCGATGGGAACGCCGATAAGATCGAGAAGAATGAGGAGCAGCAGGCCGAGCGCGGAAGAGAAGGCGAGCTTCAGAAGGAGCTTCAGCGGTCTTCTGAGAATAAAAAGCAGGGGTATGACAACCGCCACGCCGAGTATTGCGTAGACAATGCCTTCGCCTGTGAGCTCCATAGCCCGCCCCCTTCCGGAATGAGATACTGAAGCTTATTCGCCCTTCCCGGAGATTATGCCCTTGCGCTCGTCGAGCTTTTTGAAAACCATACCGCAGAGGAGGCAGGAGAGAAATCCCGCGCCTATACCGATCAGCATTCCGGCGATTACGTCGGTGGGATAGTGCATCATAAGATAGTTGCGGCTAATTCCCATAAGGCAGATAAAGAGTATCGCCCAGGGTATGTATTTTTTCCCGCGTATGCAGCAGAAGGCGACGGAGAAATCCGAGGCGGCGGTCACGTGACCGGAGGGGAAGGAATAGTCGTGCTCAAAATCTCTCCATCTTCCGAGACTGTCCCACCAGAGCTTTATGTTCACGGTGTCGAAATCATATGGCCTCGGTCTCTGAACGAGCGGTTTGATAGTGATATTCGTAAACAGAGCGCCGATCAGTATACCGGCAAGGCAGCAGATGCCCGTCCTGCGCGTTTTCTTAAAGATGATCATCACGGCGGAAACGGCCATAAGCAGATATCCGCCCTCACCCATCAGGGTGATAACATACATTATCGGGCTGAGAACTGCGCCGGCAGCCTCCGAAAGTGAATGGTAAAAGCTCAGAACGGCATAATCAAGCTCCCAGAAGAAGGAATTGAGAAAGGAAGCAATGCCGGTGAGCCCTGCGGTGAGAAACAGCATATTTGTACCTCCCAAAGGTTTATACAGCTATTCTACCGAAATCCGGGGCAGAATGCAAGATAAAAAAGGCGCCTGCCCTCGCGGGCAGGCAAAATAGGGTTGTGGGATAAAGATATGAGCTTACAGCTCCCGGTTTTCCGGGGGGAATAAGCTGTACTGTGATAATAGCACTATTGGAAATAAATGTAAATAGGAAGTTTTGTCGAAATCAGTTTTTCTCCAGTTTAACGCTCACGCGGGGCATCATGACGTATTCTACGCCAGCTGCGGCGAGCATACGCTTTGAGGCGGTGTTAGCCTCAGTGCCGTTATACTTGTCGTCCATATAGACGATGCGCTTGATGCCGCTCTGGATAATGAGCTTGGCGCACTCGTTGCAGGGGAAGAGACTGACGTAGATGCTGCAGCCGTCGAGCGGACTCGTTGAATTGAGTATGGCGTTTGCCTCAGCGTGTACTACGTAGGGATATTTATTGTCGAGGAAGCCCTCGGCGCTGCGCTCCCACGGGAACTCGTCGTCGCTGCAGCCGTATGGGAAGCCGTTATAGCCGATACCGACGATGCGTTTTTTCGCGTTAACTATGCAGGCGCCGACCTGGGTGTTGGGATCCTTTGAGCGGAGCGCGGAGAGCAGGGAAACGCCCATAAAATAGTCGTCCCAGTTTATATAGCATTCGTTCTTCATGTTTCTCTACCCTTTCCTATAAAAAAGTGCGCCGATCGGCGCACTTTTATCCTTTATCTGAGGTTTTCAATTGCCTCGCAGAGCTCACCGACGGTGGTGACGTCCTTAACGGCCTCCTGCGGAATGGTCATCTGGAATTTATCCTCGATGCTCATGAGCAGGTCGACAACGTCGAGGCTGTCTGCGCCGATGTCGTCGGCAAGGGAGGTGTTCTCGGTGATGCG
>CACXBO010000066.1 GCA_902765975.1 Oscillospiraceae bacterium | reverse complement strand
TACCCAAAACTTTTTGATTTGTTTTCGCGAATTCTGACGAAATCTGACCGGAAAATAGTAGTTAATACTGAGGGAACCGGCCTTTTTGGGGCCTTAGTAGTTAAATTTTGAGGGAATTTTTTTGAAATGAGAGAACGTAAGAAGTGCGTTTGACCTCATTTTTTCACCCTCAGGACCTGATGAGAAAACAGGTCTTTTTTCTTTCCCCCGCTGTAAAGTATGATTGACTAACTTACACTCAGCGTGCGTCTTTTTTTCTTGCCATGCTTGTTGTTTGGATATAAAATAGGAGAAGCAGGACGCCACATAACTGATACGAAAAAAGGAAGGATACTAATGTTCAGGCTTGAGACCGAAAGACTTATAATAACCGAATTTTCGCCCGAGATGGCGGAGGACGTACACTTAAACTCTCTTGACGCGGATAACCGGCGCTTTGTGCCCGACGAGGTCTTTGAGACTGTAGAGGAAGCGGCGGAGACAATAGAGTTTTTATCCGCGCAGTACGGAGGCTGCGAGGGTCCGCTTGTCTATCCCGTTCTCACAAAGGACGGCGCGAATATAGGCTACGTTCAGGCTGTGCCCCTCGGCGACGCATGGGAGGTAGGCTATCACATCGGAGAGAGATATACCGGAAAGGGCTACGCGACGGAGGCGGTAAAGGCCTTTCTGCCCGTTATTATGGAGAGGATAGGCATAGAGAGGATGGAGGGAGTCTGCCTTGCCGACAACTCTAAGTCGCGCAGGGTTATGGAGAAGTGCGGCTTTTCTTTGGAGTTTGAAGGCGTCGGGGACTACCAGGGCGAGAAAAGAGAGATATGCCGCTATTGGTTCGTAGGGAAATAATAAAGGCGACGCAAGAGATCCCTGAGTCCGGCAGAGCGTTCTTCTCCTGCCGAGTGCGGGCGAAATTTATACGCAAGCATCTTCTCAAAAGCCGAGCGTTAAGATATAATAGAAAAAAGCATAAGGAGAGATCGCCGTGAAAACGTGGACAAAGGAAGAACGCTACCGTGTGCTTAAAAGCGAGGAGGAGATTCGCCCCCTCTTCGAGAGCATAGTGAAATCGGACTACAGGCAGCATTATCATATCCAGAGCGTCACCGGGCTTTTGAACGACCCGAACGGCTTCGTTTATCATGGCGGGCTTTGGCATCTCTTCTATCAGTGGTGCCCCTGGGGCGCGGTGCACGGTCTGAAATACTGGTATCACACAGTGTCCGAGGACCTCGTAACGTGGAAGAACGCAGGAGTATGCATCAGACCCGACACGCTTTACGACAACAAGGGCGCTTACTCCGGCTCCGCTCTGCCGGAGGACGGAGAGGTCTATCTCTACTACACGGGAAACCACAGAGACGAGAACTGGGTGCGAAAGCCATATACCTGCATCGTGAAGCTCCGCGACGACGGAACGGCGGAAAAGCTCGACCCGCTTTTCGGACCCAACGAAAACTATACCGAGCATCAGCGCGACCCGAAGATAATATACAATGAGGAAAACGGGAAATACTATATCGTTCTCGGCGCACAGACGTCCGACAAAAAGGGCTGCGTTATAATCTACTCATCCGACTCTCCGACAGAAGGCTGGAGCTTCGCCGGTCAGCTTAGAATCCCCGGCTTCGAGGACTTCGGCGATATGTGGGAATGCCCGTCCATCGAGAAAATAAGCGGCTACGACGTGCTGCTCTTCTGCCCGCAGCACCTCACTCTGCCCGGGCGCGGCGGTTCCATTCACCACAGCGGCTACCTTCTCGGGCATATGGACTGGGAGAGTCTAACCTTCGCCCCGGACAACACGAGGTTCCATGTGCTCGATTTCGGCTTCGATTCCTACGCCGCCGAGTGCGCAGCCAACCCTTCGGATAAGAACAAGGCGACTCTCGTCGCTTGGATGGGGCTGCCCGACGCATCTTACCCCACCGACGATGAGGACTGGTCCGGCTGCCTCACTCTCCCGCGAGAGCTGAGAGTCCGGGACCGAAGGCTCATCCAGCAGCCGATAGACGGGCTGAGAAAGCTGAGAGGAGCGAGGATAGACCTCGAAGAGACGGATATTCTGCCACGTGTTTGCGAGCTTGAGCTTATAATGCGCGGCGGCGACCTTGAGCTGAGCCTTTTCGCAGGAGAGAACGGCGCGGGCGGGCTCAGGATAGCCTACGACGACGCGGCGCGGGAGATAACGGTAGACCGCTCGCAGATGAAGCGCCGCTTCAATACCGAATGGGGCGAGGAGCGCAGGCGTCCGCTTCCCAAGGGACTGTTCCACCTGCGCATCTTCATCGACCGCAGCTCAGTTGAGATATTCGTAAACGACGGCGACGCGGTGTTTTCATCCCGCGTATTCCCGACGGAAGGCGAGGACAGGATCAAGCTGAAGGGCGACGCTTCCGTGCGCTTGTGGGAGCTCGGCCGTGCAGTCGAGGAGGATTTCGCGGTCTGATCAAAAAAACTCGCCTTTTCTTGACAATCGGCGGCGTTTGGGATAACATAACAGAAGACAGTTCATATCAGGAGGCGCTTTGACCTTGCCGGAAGAAAAGAAAGAAACGGCCGCGACGGAAGCTCATGAAAAGCTTACAGACAGAATGAGCGCGATAATTAAGCGGGATTGGAAAACCATACCGAACTTTATGTGTTATTTCCGTATCCTGCTCATCCCCGTGTTCATAGTGCTTTACGTCAAGGGGATGTACCGCTCCTCGGCCGCAGTTATAATAATAAGCTGGTTTTCCGACGTTGCAGACGGCTTTGTCGCAAGAAAATTCAATATGATCTCCGCGCTCGGAAAGGTGCTCGACCCGGTCGCGGATAAGATGACGCAGGTCGCGATATTCATCTGTCTCGGGCTTCGCTATCCTCTCGCTTTCGTCCTTGTCGCCGTCATAGCCGCCAAGGAGCTCACGATGCTCGGACTCGGACTTGTGGTATTTAAAGACGCAAACAGGGTCGACAGCGCGAGATGGTACGGGAAGATAGCCACGGGAGCTATCGCGCTTACGGCGATAGTTCTTGTCGCCGCTCCCTTCTTTATTCCGGGCGGCATATCGCCTGAAATCGCAAAATGGCCTATAATCGGCTGCATCGTGCTTGCAAGCTTCTCATATCTTATGTACGTTATCCGATATGTCGGCATAATCAAGGAGATAAAGGGGAGAAAATAAAGTGGCTGCGTATATTTTCAGTCTCGTTCTCGGTTTGTTCTTCTCCGTTCTTGAAGTCTTGTATCTCGGCTGGGATTGGAAGCTTTTGATTTTTATCCCGCTGACTATCGCCGCGACGGTGATAGCTGTATTTCTCGTTTTCATCGTGACTATATGGATAATCTCGCTCTTTATAGATATGGAGAAGAAATACGATGCTCCAACGAAGTTCTATATGGAGCTTATCAATTTCGCTTTCACTTATCTGCTTCTCATCCTCGGCGTTAGAGTTAAGCTCGAGGGAGGCGAGAAGGTGCCGACGGATAAGCGATTCCTCGTCGTCTCCAATCACGTCCACGCGTTCGACCCGCTTTTCGTTATCCTCTCGCTGAGAAATACGTGGGTGAGCTACGTATCAAAGCCCGAGAATTTCAAGATACCCATAATCGGAAGATATATGCACCGCTGCCTGCATCTCCCGATAGACAGAGACAACCCGAGAAACGCCCTCCTAACGATAAACGAGGCGGCGGACCAGATAAGCCGCGGAGCCGTCAGCATGGGCATATTCCCGGAGGGCACGCGCTCAAAGACCGGAGAGCTCGGCGAATTCAGAAACGGAGCTTTCAAAATAGCGCAGAAGGCGAAATGCCCCGTCGTAGTCGCCGCCATTAAAAATTCGCGCAAGGCTGCGCGCAGACCTTTCGTAACGGTAACGGTCAAAATAGCCGGAGTTCTGCCATACGGGGAGATCGCGGAAATGCGCACCGCTGAGATAAGCGCAAAGGTCAGAGAAATGATACTTACCGCGTAAAGGTATAATAATAGCCGCCGGAACAACCGGCGGCGTTTTTTATTCTATTATCATAGCTCGTATCGCCTCAACGGCGACCATTATAGCCATATCGGTGTCGTGGTTATCCTCCTCAAACAGTCCGGCGGCTTTGCGCTCCTGGTTCCAAACGACGCTGAGCACCGTTCCGCAGCGCACGCCGAGAGCGGCGGCGACCGTGAAGAGGGCGGCGGACTCCATCTCGCTTGCGAGAACGCCGAGCTT
>CACXBO010000065.1 GCA_902765975.1 Oscillospiraceae bacterium | reverse complement strand
TCCTTGTTATAATATTATAACGAAAAAGAGATAAAATGAAAAGGGGGCTCGGATAGAGAAATGGAAGATTTTACGAGAAAGTTCACCGTTGTGGATAAGAAGCTCGGCACGAGGGAGATAATGGCGTCAGTCTACGATTCTCTCAAGCTGAAGGGCTACGATCCGATCAATCAGATCGTGGGCTATATCCTCTCCGAGGATCCTACCTACATCACGAACTACAACAACGCGAGGGCGCTCATCTGCCGCATCGACAGAGACGAGCTGCTCCACGAGCTCGTGGAAAGCTATTTGAAATCCGCAGAGTGAGGGGAAAACCCCCGTTTCGGGGGTTTCCCTTTTGCCTGTTCAAATAGTTACAATTCGGTAACAAAATATTTCGGAAATTTACAGAATAATTTGCCGAAAAAAACGGGGGAAATATTTACATAATATTCCATATTTCCGGTTACAAAGGTGGAATAATCAAGATTTTGCCGATATTTCCCGCAGTTTACCCATATTTTGGGTCAGGTCAATCCGTCGCAATGCCAAAGGCGGTCAAAAACCGCCCTGTTGACAAATCGGAAACAATGTGTTACAATTTGGTTACTTTCAAAGGAGTAGAATCATGGCAGCAAAAAAAGCAACAGCCCTGACATACAAGGGCAGGCCCCTCCGCCGCAAGGACAACATCATCTACTACGGAAGCATGTCCGATAAATACATCATCATGCTCCAGATAACCGACACAGACAAGGCGGAAGAGCTCAAGCTCCCGACGAAGGTCAGCGTGCAGCTCCAGCTAACGGATCCCGATCTCTCAAGCCGCGAGCGAATCGTAAAGAAAACGGAGAAGAACGGCTTCTACGCCGCAATGGACGTAGCAACCGTCTGGCTCGAAAGGGCGCTCTCCGCCGGATAATAATATCCGCACTACTAAAGCAAAAAGAGGTTTACTATGAAACGAACAAAGAAGATGCTGGCTATCCTGCTTGCGATAGTCGCAATGCTCTCCTCCTTCGCTCTTGCGGCGTCCGCCGCCGGCGAGATCTGCTACGGCGCCGCCACTGTAAACGTCTCCGCGCTCAACATCCGCAAGACTCCGTCAACGAACGGCGCAAAGCTGGGCACTCTTTCGATGGACACGAGGATAGTCGTTATCGACAAGGGCGACGGAGAGTGGTTCCACGTCGTCTACAACGGCGTCGAGGGCTATGTATGCGCCGAGTACCTCAAGGACGTCGTCACCGCCGAGAATTTTGAGATGACCGGCGAGGTCACAAACGGCGACGTTCGCATGAGATCCAAGAACAACACGACGAGCGACGTTCTCGCCACCCTTCAGAAGGGCGCTAAGGTCGACGTTATCGGCATCAACGCCGGCTGGTTCAAGGTCGTCTATTCCGGCAAGACCGGCTACATACGCTCAGACCTTATGGCGATAACCGGAGCTCCCTCGTCCACCAACCCCGGAAACTCCGGCAACAACTCCGGCAATAATTCCGGCAACAACGGCGGATATCAGGACACCTCCGTCGGAATGTACGGCGTCTCCGACGACGGCGAAGTTGTTCTCGGCGAGGGTGAAGCCTCCGAGATGGGCCAGAAGATAGTCGATCTTGCTCTTAAATATGTCGGCTACAAATACGTCTACGGCGCCGAGAGCCCCAAGGAGGGCTTCGACTGCTCCGGACTCGTCTACTACGTCTACGGTCAGTTCGGCTACAAGCTTGAGCGCAGAGCCTCTCTCCAGTATAAGAACAACGGAACTACCGTCTCGAAGGGCAAGCTCCAGGTGGGCGACCTCGTATTCTTCTCCTCCAACGGCGGCGCTTCCGTCACCCACGTCGGCATCTACATAGGCGGCAACAAGTTCGTCCACGCTTCAAACAAGACGGTCGGAGTTATCATCTCCGATCTCACCACCAACTACTACACAAAGTGCTGGTTCGGCGCGAAGCGCATAGTATGACCGTGAAATAGAAAAAGCCCCCTTCCGTGAGGAAGGGGTTTTCTTTTTTAATGCGTCCCTTTTATCTCCTGTCCTCCACGAGCTCGGCGTAAAGCTCGTCCGACAGTATCTCGTTGAAAAAATACTTCCCGTCGGACACGCAGTCCGGCTTAGGGCAGTTGAAGCAGGAATCCGCCCAGGGGCAGCGCTTGCCGGCAGCCGACCTCGGAAGCCCCGTGCGCCTCGCAGGTCGTTTTCTGATCCTCGGCCTGCCCCGTCTCTTTCTTTTCAATAGTACTCCCTCCTCCTTATAATCCTCGCCTCATAGCCCATCAGCTCAAGCCTCTCCCCGTCGGTCAGGCTCCTCCACTCCTCGTCAGCGCAGTCGATGCAAATCGGCTCGCCGCCTCCGTCCTCACCGAAAACCTCCCACGCCCAGATGTCTCCGCCGCAGCGCGAACAGATACGCGCCGGCTTCTGCTCCCTCGGCTCCGTCATAATTCCCTCAAACAATACCCATTCCCTCTCTTGACAATTATTGCTTAATATGTTAAGCTTGCATTAAATGAATTAGTTAAGCGGCATTTCGCTTAACTCTTTAATGTATGGCTATATATTACATTAAGTTTTTAAGTTTGTCAAGGGCAGAACTGCAGATTTGGAGGAATGACGATGAATTTTTACGACAGGTACTGCGAGCTGTGCCGTCAGAAGGGCGTAAAGCCGCACAGCCGCCAGACTGCGGAGCTGATCGGCATATCAAACGCCCTTTCCGTCCGCTGGAAGGAGGGGATACTGCCCCGTTCCGCAACGCTTGAGAAGCTCTCCAAGTTTTTCGGCGTTTCGGCGGATTACCTTATCCACGGCGAGGGCGCGGCGCAGCTTGTAAACGGCGATCCCGAGCTCACGGAGATACTTCAGGCTCTTGCCGAGCGTGAGGATCTGAGGATGCTCTTCCACGTGTCGAAGGACGCGACAAAGGAGGACGTGCGTATAGCCGCCCGTATGATCGAAGAGCTGAGAAAGAGGGGCGAGTAAGGTGTGGACACCTGACTGCTTTGTCCGGCTCGTGGCCCTGCCCGCCTCGATAGACGGCACGGTAGTGCCGAACGACGACGGCTCCTTCGACATATATCTCAACTCCCGCAATCCGGAGGAGAAGCGCCGCCGCTGGCTTGAGCACGAGCTTGAGCACATAAGGCGCGACCATTTCTACCGGGAGGCTCCCGTAGCCGAGCTGGAATCGGAGGCTGAGGGCTGCAGGGCGCAGTCCGCTCCTAAGCGCGGCGTATCGCTGCCTCTCTTCGCCTCGCCGGAGGAGGCCGCGAACTACTACTTACACGAAAGAAAGGTGAAAAACCCATGCCGGTGAAGATACTTCACGCCGCAGATTTCCACCTCGATTCGCCTTACGCCTCGCTCACCGAGGAAAAGGCGCGGGAGAGGCGGCGCGAGGGCCGCGAGCTGCTCATGGAGCTTGCGCGGCTTGCAAATACCGAGAAGTGCCGCATA
>CACXBO010000064.1 GCA_902765975.1 Oscillospiraceae bacterium | reverse complement strand
CGTCTGGCTCTTTGCCGTCAGAAGCAGGACGGGCACGCCGTTACCCTCTGCTCTAAGCCTTTCAAGCACCTCAAGCCCGTCCATTTTTGGCATCATTATATCCAGAACCGCCCCGTCGTAGCTGTCAGCCTCCAGATAATCAAGCGCCTCACGTCCGTCGTAAACGACGTCGACGAGATAATTATTCTTTTCGAGTATGGTTTTTACCGCTCTTGCGAGGCTCTTCTCGTCCTCAGCCAATAGAAGCTTCATATCGTCACCTTCCTCTTTTTCCCCGGGCTTTCCTTATCGCCTCGCGCTCACGCTTCAGATCCCCGAACAGCTTTTCACCGCTCCATTCGAGGTTATGCGGAGTCGTTATCGCCTTGAGCGACACCGGTCCGCCCCTCAGCGCCTTCAAAGCGGCGTCGAGCTCCTCTCCTGTAAGTCCGTGCAAAACTGCGAAGGGCTCGTTTATCTCACGCGCCTTCTCTCCGCCCGCCCTGAATTCCAGCACCTCGCGCAGGCTGAGCGAAAAGCTCGATTCCGGCACGAAAAAGCTCGGAAGTCCAGCTCCCGCAAGGGCGGCGGACACTTCCTCTCTGTCGCTCTCAGGCAGCGCGTATATGAGTATAAGCTTATTAATCATTTGCTCCTCCTTGACATCTCCAGCCTGATATTTTAAAATCTCAGCGGGTGATATTATGGACAAATACGATAACTACGGCGAGCTTCTCTCCGGCGTCACGGCTCTCATAGAGGATGACGACGATATCATATCCGCCATGGCTAACACTGCGGCCGCAATTTATAACGGGGTCTCCGGGCTCAACTGGGTCGGCTTCTACCGGGTGAAGGGCGACGTTCTCGTGCTCGGTCCCTTTCAGGGCAAGGTCGCCTGCACGCGCATAGCCCGCGGGCGCGGCGTATGCGGAGCCGCTCTATCAGCGGGCGAAAGCCTGCTCGTGCCGGACGTTCACGCCTTCCCCGGTCACATAGCCTGCGACTCCGCCTCGAACTCGGAGGCCGTCGTTCCCGTCCGCGGCTGCGAAGGCGATATCGTTGCCGTTCTCGATATCGACAGCCCCATTTTAGACCGCTTTGCTAAAACAGACCTTAAATTTTTTGAGTCCGTCGCGGAATTATTTAAGAAATTCTGACCTGCATCTTTATTATATCATTTCGGCAGAGATCACACAACAAAAACTCCTCGTTTCGGCGACTTCATATCATAGCACGAAGTCGCTAAAGCGGGGAGCTTATTTTTCTATCGCTTTCAGCGTGTTTATAAAGTATTCGGGTAGCGGGCATTCAAGCTCAACCGGCTCCTTCGTCGACGGATGTATAAAGCGCAGCTTCTTCGCGTGAAGGCACTGGCCCTCAAGCCCCGTCCATGGCTTTTTCGAGCCGTAGACCGTGTCGCCGAGAACCGGGTGCCCGATATACGCCATATGCACTCTTATCTGATGCGTGCGTCCCGTCTCAAGTCTGAGCCGAACGTGGGTATAGCCGGGATAGCGGGCGACGACCTCCCAGTGAGTTATCGCTTCGCGGGAGTTTTTCTCGGTGACGGCCTGCTTTTTCCTGTCAGACGGGTGGCGGCCTATGGGCGCGTTCACCGTGCCGGCGTCCTCGCGCAGGTTTCCGACGACAATTGCCTCGTAGACCCTCGAAAGGCTGTGATCCTTGAGCTGTTCCGCGAGGAATTTATGCGCCGCGTCGTTCTTCGCAGCGATGAGCAATCCGGAGGTGTCCTTGTCTATTCTGTGGACTATACCGGGACGTATGACTCCGTTTATTCCCGAGAGGGATTCCCCGCAGCGGCTTAGAAGCGCGTTAACGAGCGTGCCGCCGGAATGACCGGGCGCGGGGTGCACTACCATACCCTTCGGCTTGTTTATTACGATCACGTCGCCGTCCTCGTATACGACGTCGAGCGGAATATCCTCTGCGGTCAGTTCAACGCTCTCCGGCTCCGGTATCTGAAGCTCGAACTCATCGCCCGCGCTCGTCTTATAGCTCTT
>CACXBO010000063.1 GCA_902765975.1 Oscillospiraceae bacterium | reverse complement strand
TATTTTGGAGATAACTTTGATATTACAGTTGTGATTTCAAGCTTGACTCCGGGAAGCAGCTTTGCTGCAATCAAAACAGGTGATAATCCGTTCATTTGGACCGCAAACGACAGCGGAGAAATCATTAGGACTGTCAGCTTAAAGGAAAATGAGACAATAATTATACGCAATCTACCGATTGGGACCAAATATCGGGTCTCAGAAGCTGATACTGCGTCCTATACACCGAGCGTATTTGTTAACGGCTCACAGGTGGAGCTTGCGCGTACACGTGCAGACGAGTGGCTTGACGGAAATCTCGCAACAGCCGAACAGGTAATCCATGAAGGCGATTGTACGTCAGTCATTGTGACTAACACGAGCAAAACCGGGTCGCTTAAAATTACGAAGCATTTAGCAGGCAAGGCAGATGATCCTGAAGAGCGTTTTCCTTTCCGCATAAAGCTTACATACAAAAAATCAAATGAAGACGTTCCGCTTCCAGACTACAGGACAGTTGAAGTTAAGCTAAACGGTGAGGTGATAGAAGCACAATTCATAAACGGAGTTTTTGAAATCGAACTTGGCGACAACGATACCCTGCTGATTGACGGTATTTATGAAGGAGCAGACTACATTGTAGAAGAGCTTGACAGCGGAATATATGAATTAACAATCGAAGGAAACGAATCAGGAAAGATTACCAGTCAACGAATAAGCG
This sequence comes from Oscillospiraceae bacterium, assembly GCA_902765975.1. Taxonomy (GTDB): domain Bacteria; phylum Bacillota; class Clostridia; order Oscillospirales; family Oscillospiraceae; genus RUG626. The sequence continues at coordinate 3,017 of CACXBO010000063.1, read as the reverse complement.
AAATCATTTTCACTAATACGCGGTTGACATATTCCGTTGATGTAATAAAAACGGATGAAAACTATCAAAACATCAAGGGGGCAACGCTTCGGGTTACAAATTCTGATGGCGAGCTTGTTGATGAATGGATAAGCGACCTGGAGGCCCATACACTGGAGGGACTTACTTCAGGATCGTATACTCTTTCTGAGATATCACCTCCCAGCGGATACCTTAAAGCGGATGATATTGTATTTGTTCTTACTGAAAGCGGAACAATACTAATTGACGGTGTAGTAGTAGATCGTATAGTAATGATTGATAAAATGTTAATCGTTGTTCCGCCTCCACGTGAGGATTCACAACCGGAAGCAACTCTGTATAACCTCATCGTGACGGAGGAGATATACGGAGAAGCGCCGAGAACGGATGAGTTTACGTTCATACTTGAGTTCTCTCATCAGACCGTCGAGTTGCCGACAGCATATGAAGTTGAAGGCTCGCTCTTCCCGAACGGCGGAAGGATAGTGTTCAGCGCAGTGACGAACGAGACCGAGGACAGCGCCGGAGGAGGCTCTGGAACGCCTGTGATCACTGCAGAGTTCACACTCGGTCACGAGCAGGAGATAGTGATTAAAGGCCTGCCCGACGGAACTGAAATAAAGATAGTGCAGACGGGCGGCGACGAGAGGTATGAGACAAAAATCGACGGAGTACTTGATGGGACGAGGACAGCAGACAGAGCGATTAAGGCGTCAGACGTCAGAGTAGACTATGCGAACGGATACTACAGCACACCGGAGACTGAGCCTGCCCCTGAACCAGCCCCTGAGCCTACGCCTGAGCCCACGCCGGATCCGGAACCCGATCCCAATGGAGGTAATCAATCTGGTATGTACAATGCATCAAGCGATCCCAAAGAGGACATTGATGACTCGGAAACACCTTTCGATGTAATTTCGGACACTGGTGACAGCAGACTGACTGCGGTTTGGATTTCCTTAGCTTTGCTTTCCGCTGTATTTGCTTTTGCGCTTTTACTGCCGAAAAAGAAGAAAAACTAAAAAACGGGGAATGTAGCAAAACAGACCAGAAAAGGCTCTATGTCAGTAGATGGGGTTGAGCAAACAAAGTAATACAAAGGAGCATGCGGCGCGCCGCATGCTCCTTTGTATTGTCCTAAACGAAGAGAACTCTCTCATATGCAGGGAGCTTGAATGCCGCTTGTGCTGTTCCAGCCCTGCCACAGGCTACATCCAAAAGCCAGCCTGCGGCGCGGCGCTGCCGTCATATCAGAGAGCCTCGCCGGCTTTGCTTCTTAAGAGGTCGGTAAGCCGTTTGCCATAGAAGAAATCGTGAGTAAGCTTATCGTATTCCAACCACAGGGGAAGGGTTTCGCAGCTTGAAGCTCTCGGACATGAAGCTGAGGCTACGGCGAGACAGGAAACAGAGGCCAGCGCGCCTTCCATAAGCTCGATTATCTCGCCGATGGTGTAATCCTCAGGAGAGCGGACAAGTCTGTAGCCGCCTCCTTTTCCGCTTGCTCCGGCCAATAATCCGCCTGAAACCATATCCTTAACGATTATCTCAAGATACTTCTTTGAGATACCCTGCCTTTCAGCTATATCCTTCAGCGGTATCGGCTTGTCCTTTCCGTTTTCTGCAAGATCGATCATTACCCGAATTGCATAACGCGCTCTCGTTGATATCATCGTGAAAGCCTCCTGCACAAATTTTTACACTATTATACAGTAGGCAGATAGGCAAATCAAGCCCTCAACCGAAAATTCGGAATAAACCTATTGACATAGTAGGTAAATGTATATATAATTATGCCGAAGCAAGAAAGAAGGGGGCATAGCGGTATGATCTATGCGGATAACGCCGCAACTACGAAAATGAGCGATGCGGCCATAAGGAGAATGAGTTCTGTTCTGACCGAAGCGTGGGGTAATCCGTCAAGCCTGTACTCACACGGGCAGAGAGCGAAGGAAATACTTGAGATATCAAGGGAAGAAATAGCCTCGTTGATAGGTGCTGAACCGCGAGAGATATTTTTTACTTCCGGAGGAAGCGAAGCGGACAATCAGGCGATACGTTCCGTCGCTGAGCTTGGAAGAAAAAAGGGTAAAATGCATATCATTTCTACCGCTTTTGAGCATCATGCGGTACTTCATACTCTTGAGAAGCTAAAAAAAGAAGGGTTTGAGGTGACCTTGCTGGACGTGCATGAAAACGGAATTGTTATCCCCTCTGAGGTCGAAGCTGCGATACGTGACGATACATGCCTCGTTAGCGTTATGTATGCCAATAATGAGATCGGCACGCTTCAGCCTATAAATGAGATCGGCAAAATTTGCCGTGAGAAGAACGTTCTTTTCCATACAGACGCCGTGCAGGCAGTCGGACACGTTCCTGTGAACGTTGTCGCGGATAACGTTGATATGCTTTCCGCCTCCGCACATAAATTTCACGGTCCGAAGGGCGTCGGCTTCCTTTACGCAAGAAAGGGAATACGCCTTACAAACATTATTGAAGGCGGAGCGCAGGAACGCGGAAAAAGAGCAGGCACTGAGAACGTACCGGGCATTGCCGCAATGGCGGAGGCGCTGAAGGAATCTGTATCGAATATGGCGGTAAACTCAGCCCGTCTCACTTTATTGCGCGACAGGCTTATCGAGGGACTGAAGCAGATACCACATTCCGCGCTGAACGGCGACGCTGAGCGTCGCCTCCCGGGAAACGTAAGCTTTTGTTTCGAGGGCATAGAGGGTGAATCGCTGCTTCTGCTTCTTGATGACAAAGGCGTCTGCGCCTCTTCAGGCAGCGCCTGTACGTCGGGCTCTCTTGACCCAAGCCATGTTCTGCTTGCTATAGGAAGAGTGCACGACGTGGCTCACGGCTCTCTGCGCCTTAGCATAGGCGAGGACATTACAGAGTCCGACGCGGACTATATCATCAGGTCGGTAAGGGAAGTAGTCGAGTATCTTCGAGGCTTCTCACCGATATGGAGAGACCTCGTATCAGGAAAAAAAGAT
>CACXBO010000062.1 GCA_902765975.1 Oscillospiraceae bacterium | reverse complement strand
ATCGAAATCGCCGCCGGGCAGATCGGTCCTGCCGCAGCTCCCTCTGAACAGAGTGTCGCCGGTGAATAGCGCGTCCTCGCAGCGCAGAGTGACCGAGCCCGCCGAATGGCCCGGGGTCTCCAGAACGCGAAAGCGCAGATCGCCTATCTCGATAACGTCTCCGTCAGACCAGAAGACTGTGCCCTCCGGTGCGTCGAACAGGTATTCGCCCTCGCCGACGTCAGCCCCGTTTATATATATCGGCACGCCCATCTCCTCAGCGACGGTCTCCGCGGCGCCGACGTGGTCGAAATGCCCGTGCGTCAGAAATACCGCCTTCGGTCTGAGGCGATTATCCTCGATATAATCAAGTATGAGATTCGATTCGTCGCCCGGGTCGATAACAGCGCAGTCAAGCGTGTTCTCATCGGTCACAACGTAGGCGTTAGCCTCGAGCTGACCTACCGGAAGAGTTTTTATTAGCATAGCTTCACTCAGCCTCTCGTATCGAAAATAATGGTGACCGGTCCCTGATTTATGCTCTCGACGTCCATATCCGCGCCGAATTCGCCGTGCTCCACGTGAACGCCCTTCTCGGTGAGCGTGCGCATGAAAAGCTCGTAGAGCGGCGCCGCCTTATCCGGCCTCGCTGCGCCGGTAAAGCCCGGTCTGCGCGAGGACGTGTCGGCGTACAGCGTGAACTGGCTTATCACCAGTATCTCGCCCCCGACACGGGCAATATCAAGATTCATTTTATCGTTTTCGTCCCGGAAAACGCGGAGGTTAACTATCTTCTCTGCAAGCCGGACCGCGTCGCTCTCCCCGTCGTCGGCTCCGACGCCGAGCAAAACAAGGTAGCCCTTCCCTATGCTGCCGTTCATCCTTCCGTCTATCGTGACCGAGGCGCTCTTTACTCTTGTGACTACTGCCCGCATTTATGTTCCCTGCCTTTTGACTTCCTTTACGCTTCTGACGTTCATAAGCTTCGTCATGGCGACGCTGAGCTCCGACTTATCCATAACTTCTATCGTGATATAGACAGTGGCAATCCCGCCGCCCATATCCTTTGCGGTAAGTCCTGTGACCTTGACCTTCAAGGCGGTCAGCACCGTGGCGATATCCATAACGAGTCCGTCGCGGTCGTTTGCCGTTATCGCGATGCCCGTTCCGTATCTCTCGTCGCGGTCTCCGGCCCAGGCGACTCTTATCCAGCGGTTTTTCGTCTCCTCGTTCAGAATGCCGGTCTCATAGTTCCGGCAGTCCGTTCTGTGTATGGAAACGCCGAAGCCGCGGGTTATGAAGCCGACTATCTCGTCGCCGGGTACGGGCATACAGCAGTGGGAGAATTTAACAAGGCAGTTGTCGATGCCTTCGACTATTATGCCGTGAACGGGCTTCTGACCTGTCGCCCCCGGTATCCACTCCGGCTTTTTCTCCGCCTCGGCCGCGTTCTTTTCTATCATCCGCAGCTCGTCCTGTATGCGGTTTACCGTCTTCTGCGCGGAGAGTCCGCCGTAGCCGATAGCCGCGTACATATCGTCTATAGAGGCGTAGGAGAATCGCTTCAGTATTACGTTTATGACCTCCGGGTCCTGAACGACGGAGAGCGGTATCGCCATACGCCGCATCTCGGCCTCGAACGCGGCTTTGCCGTTCGTAATATTCTCTTCCCTTCGCTCCTTCTTGAACCACTGCCTTATCTTGTTCCTCGCCTCGGAGCTTTTTACGAGGTTGAGCCAGTCGCGGCTCGGTCCCTTCGCCGAGGTCGAGGTTATTACCTCGACTATATCGCCGGACTGGAGCTGGTGCGAAAACGGGACAATGCGCCCGTTCACCTTAGCTATGGACATATGATTGCCAACGGCTGAGTGTATCGAATATGCAAAGTCTATAGGCGTGGCTCCTGCCGGAAGGTTCTTAACGTCGCCGTTCGGGGTGAAAACGTAGACCTCGTCGGAGAACATATCCACCTTGAGGGTCGAGAAAAAGTCCTGCGCGTCCGAATCCTGCTGGCTTTCGAGAAGGTTTCTTATCCAGGCGAATTTTTCCTCATCCGACTTGCCAGAGATGCCCTCCTTGTATTTCCAATGCGCCGCTAT
>CACXBO010000061.1 GCA_902765975.1 Oscillospiraceae bacterium | reverse complement strand
TTCTTTGCCGTGAGGTCGTAGCTCTCGGCTATGAGCCGCTTTATGTCCTCATCCTCCATTCTGCCGTCGAGGATAACGCTTATCCAATGCTGCTTGTTCATATGATAGGCGGGAAGTACAGAGGGGTATATGCTGCGCCACAGCTCGGCAGCTATCGGGTCCGCTTTGAGATTTACCCATACTTTCCCTTCCCGCTCAAATATAAGGGCAAACACCTTGGAGTTCTCCCTGTGCCTTACAGCTTGCCAGTCCGGACCGAAAGGCATATCCGCGTAAGTGAAAGGAAGCTCAAGGCAGGCCTCCAGGACTTCCTTTTCCGTTATTATCATCGTCTGTCCCTCATTATGCTTTTTTGGTATGACTTTATGAAGATGCTGCGCCGGGAGCGCGCATCTCTCATCTTTTCTTGCCGAAAAGGGTGTTCATAATTCCCCTTCTGAGTATCGAGCCTCCGACGCTTATGAGCTGGTTTTCTATCTTCTGCTTGCGTCTCTCCGCCGCCTTCTGCATCGCCGCCTCTTCCTTTGAAGCCTGAGCCTTTATCTTCTTCTGAAGCTCCTCCTCTTCCTTCTCCAAAGCCTCGCGCTCACGGCGCAGCTTCTTCTCCTCTTCGCGCTCGGAGAGTATCTCAAAAGCAGATTCGTTATCGACGGGAAAGTCGTACTTGTCCATTCCGTCGGTTGAGGACGCAACTCCTCTCTCGAATTCATCGGCTGCGGCCATAAGGCTCTGCGGGCAGACGATCCTGGTGCGCCTGACCATCTCAGGCACGCCGCCTTCGTCGAGCAGACTGACCAAAGCCTCGCCAACTCCGAGCTCCTGCAGGGCTTCTGCTGTATCGAACTCCGGATTCGGACGCATCGAGCCCGCGGCGGCCTTCAGCGCCTTCTGCTCTGACGGAGTATATGCCCTCAGGGCGTGATGGATGCGGTTTGAGAGCTGGCCGAGAACGGTGTTCGGCAGATCCCCCGGGCTTTGCGTCACAAAGTATATCCCGACGCCCTTTGAACGGATCAGTCTCACCATCTGCTCAATCTTTGAAATAAGCGTTCTCGGCATCTGTGAAAACAGAAGATGCGCCTCGTCGAAGAAGAACACGAGCTTCGGCTTCTCCGGGTCGCCTATCTCGGGCAGCCGCTCGAAGAGCTCGCTCATCATAAACAGCATAAAAGCGGCGTAGAGAGTCGGGTTATTCATAAGCTTGACGCAGTCGAGGATATTGACGATTCCTCTTCCCTCGCTGTCAAGCCTTATCCAATCGAATATATCGAGCGCCGGCTCGCCGAAGAAAAGGCTTCCTCCCTGCGTGTCAAGCGGCAAGAGACTTCTCAGCACGCCGCCGAGCGACTGCGTAGTCACGTTTCCGTATTCCAGCGTGAAGCTCTGTCTGTTCTCTCCGACGTAGTTTATCATCGCCCTGAGATCCTTCAGGTCAGTAAGCTGCAGCCCGTGGTCGTCGGCGATACGGAAAATAATGTTGAGCACGCCTCTTTGAGCCTCCGTCAGTCCGAGAAGGCTTGATAAAATATCCGGTCCCATATCGGAGACTGTCGCTCTCACCGGGTGACCCTTTTCGCCGTAGACGTCCCAGAAGCATACGGGATAGGCTCTGTATTGAAACGTATCCCTCAGCCCGAATAGGTCTATTCTCTTCTCCATCCCCTCCGTTTTGGCTCCGGGAGAGCAGAGCCCGGAAACGTCGCCCTTGACGTCGCAGAGGAAAACCGGCACTCCCGCGTCGGAAAAGCTCTCCGCGAGCACCTTCATCGTGACGGTCTTTCCCGTACCTGTAGCTCCCGTGATCAGCCCGTGGCGGTTTGCCATGCCGAGATCAAGCACTACGCGCTCTTCGCCGGAAAGTCCGAGATATATCCCGTTATCAGTAAACATAGAAGCGCCTCCCTTCGTATATGGGTATTATACACCATATTCTCCCTGCGCTCAACCTAATTATCAGTTTCCTCTTGTTTTTATCAGGATTTGAAATTATAATGGAAGCGTTCCAAATAAGCACGAAAAAAGGTGATTTATACTATGGAAAACAGGCCAAGCGGAAGAAAAAGGAACGTGACCGGTCAGGGAAAAGACATATATAAGCGCGGGGAAGGCCTCGGCACCGGTCCGGTAGGCGATACCTCAGGCAGACCCTCTTCGTCCGGCAGACAGAGCTACTCAGACGGCGGCTCATACGGAAACACCACGAGAGCCTCCGGCAAGTCCAGCCTTCTCTCGATCATCATAGTCGTTCTCGTTCTGCTCATCGGCGGAGGCGGCGGCAGCCTTCTCGGCCTCTTCGGCGGCGGCGATACTCAGTCCGCATCCACCGGTATGTCCTCCTCTCTCGCTTCGATATTGGGCGGGCTCGGCGGCGGCAGCGTCTCTACCGGCTGGGACGGAGCGACCAACACCGGAACGCTTAACGAGAGCGTAGTCACCGGCGCGAGAGCAAAACGCACGGAAATAGTCGGCGGAGGCAAGGATACCTTCACGATAATGGTATATATGTGCGGCACAGACCTTGAGTCGAAGCACGGCATGGCGACGGCTGACCTCAAGGAGATGTACAACGCTAACCTCTCCGATAAAATAAACATTGTAGTTTACACCGGCGGCTGCAAGGAGTGGCAGAACAGCGTTATCTCCCCCAAGGTCAATCAGATCTACAAGGTCGAGACCGGCGGACTCAGATGCCTCGTTTCCGACGACAAAAACGCCGCTATGACGAAGCCCGCGACTCTATCCGGCTTCATAAAATGGGCAAATAAGAACTATCCCGCCAACCGCACCGCTCTCATTTTCTGGGACCACGGCGGAGGCAGCATCTCCGGCTATGGCTACGATGAAAAGAACTCCGGCTCCGGCTCGATGACTCTCAAGGGCATAAACGACGCGCTGAAATCCGCAGGTGTGACCTTCGATTTCATCGGCTTCGACGCCTGCCTTATGGCTACGGCGGAGACCGGGCTCATGCTCTCCGACTATGCGGATTATATGATAGCCTCCGAGGAGACAGAGCCGGGAGTCGGCTGGTACTATACGACGTGGCTCAATGAGCTTTCAAAGAATACCTCCATGCCGACGACGTCCATCGGAAAGAACATCTGCGACAGCTTCCTCTCCGCCTGCAATCAAACCTGTCCCGGTCAGAAGACTACTCTGTCTGTCGTCGATCTCGCTGAGCTTGAGGTCACTCTTCCGGCTAATCTCAAGAGCTTTGCCTCTTCTACCTCGGCTCTCATCGACAACAAGCAGTACGAAGTCGTTTCCAATGCGAGGACGAACACCAGAGAATTCGCCTCTTCCTCCAAGATTGATCAGGTCGATCTCGTACATCTCGCTCTCAATATGGGCACCGCCGAGGGCAAGCAGCTTGCCGACGCAGTTCGCAGCGCAGTCAAGTACAACGTGACCTCGTCGAACATGACGAACGCCTACGGTCTTTCCATTTACTTCCCGTATCAGAAGATGTCGAAGGTCGACAGCGCGGTCAAAACCATGGACGCTATCGGTATGGACGACGCTTACGCTGAGTGCATCCGCAAGTTTGCAAGCGTCGAGACCGGCGGTCAGGCGATCTCCGGCGGAGCCAGCTCGCCGCTCTCATCCCTGCTCGGTACCTATTCCTCAGCCGGAACGACGGCGGGAAGCTCCGGCGATATTACCGATATGCTTCTCGGTCTTCTCGGCGGCGATACCAACGGCGTTTCCGGTCTCTCCGGTCTCGCCTCCTCCTTCCTCGGAAAGGGGCTCGACGTCGACCGAGATTCTGCCTATCTCGCAGAGCACCGCTTTGATCCCTCCGCTCTCGTATGGAAAAACGGACGTATGACCCTTTCCGAAGAGCAGTGGGCTCTCATTAATGATCTTGAGCTCAACGTATTCTACGACGACGGCGAGGGCTATATCGACCTCGGTCTCGATAACATCTACGAATTTGACGATAGCGGCGCTCTCATCGGCGAATATGATAACGCTTGGATCGCTGTAAACTCCCAGCCCGTCCCCTACTACCGTGAGAGCACTGTAAACGGCGTCAGCACGGGCCGCGTTCCCTGCTATCTAAACGGAGAACGCGCTGAGCTTATCCTCGTTCTCGGCGAAAGGTACTACGTTGCCGGCGCGAGATACGATTACAGAAACGGCGAGACTGATACCGTCGCAAAGAATATGGTGGAGCTCGCTGAGGGCGACAGGATCGAATTCGTCTGCGATTACTATTCCTACTCCGGCGAGTATATTGACAGCTATCTCTACGGTGAAGAGATCGTTTACGACGGAAAGCTCACAGTCTCCGACGTGATAATCCCCAACGCATCACGCGCCGTAGCCACCTATCGCTTTACCGACGTCTACGGGCAGACCTATTGGTCAAAGCCATTCTGAG
>CACXBO010000060.1 GCA_902765975.1 Oscillospiraceae bacterium | reverse complement strand
CTGAGGCTTTCAACGCCGGTAGCGCCCTGCGTTATCGTTCCGGTAGGCGAGGATAAGAACTTCCTCTATATGATTTTGCCCGTAAGGATGAGATCCAATGAAAATTAAAGCGAAAATTGCAAAACCTGAGATAATTAAAATTAACACGGAATTTATCAAGCTGGACCAGTTTCTCAAATTCGCAAACGCGGTCGAATCCGGCGGTATGGCGAAGGAGGTCATTCTGAACGGAGAGGTCAGAGTAAACGGAGAGGTTTGCCTCGAGAGAGGAAAGAAGCTCAGAGCCGGCGACAGAGTCCTGTTTGCGGGCATGCTCTTCGCCGTTGAAAGAGAAGCCCGGGAATTAGAATGAGAATTGATTCGATAGAGCTCGAGGGCTTCAGAAACTACTCTCACGCATCTGCCGAGTTCATTCCCGGCGTTAACGTGATAATAGGCGACAATGCCGAGGGAAAGACGAATCTTCTTGAGGCTCTTTATATACTCTGCGCGGGCAGAAGCTTCCGAGCCAAGAGCGATAAGGAGCTTATAGGCTTTACGGGTTCGGAGGCGAGGATAAGAGCTGAGGGCTTTGCAGGAGACAGGGAGAGGCTTACTGAAATAGTTTTCCGCCGTCTCGGCAGAAGAAGCATGCTCTCAAACGGGGTGAAGCTCAAAAGCGCCTCAGAGCTCTCGGAGAATATGTCCGCCGTGCTCTTCTGTCCCGAGGATCTCGGGCTTATAAGAGAGGGAGCTTCGGCAAGAAGAAGGCTCATGGACGCGGCCCTTTGCCAGCTCAGGCCGAGATACGCCTCGGCTCTGAATCTGTTCGGCAGGGCTTACGAGCAGAAAACGAGGATACTGCGCGACAGCGCCGAGGAACCGGGGCTTCTTGAGCTTCTGGATGAATACGACGAGCAGCTTGCGCGCCTCTCCGCCGAGCTCATACATTACCGCGCCGTTTTCGCAAGGCGGCTCGGTCCGGAGGCTGCGAGGATACACTCCGACTTCTCCGGCGGCGAGGAGCTCTCGGTGGAGTATAAAACGGTCGGTACGATAGAAGACCCGACTCTGCCGGCCTCGGAGCTGTTTCCGAGAATAATGGAGCACCAGCTCAGCCACAGAACGGCGGAGCGTGCCTCAAGGCTCTGCCTCACGGGCGCGCATAAGGACGATCTGATAATAAAAATAAACGGGGCGGACGCCCGCTCCTTTGCAAGCCAGGGTCAGGCGAGAACTGCGGCTCTGTCCCTTAAATTAGCGGAGCGGGAGATACATTTCTCCGCCATGGGCGAGTATCCCATCCTCCTGCTCGACGACGTTCTTTCTGAGCTCGACCCGGGACGTCAAAGCTTCATACTCAACAGGATAGGCGGAGGTCAGGTATTCATAACCTGCTGCGAGGACGACGGAGTCATCGCGGAGCGGACCGGCGGCAGAGTGCTTACGGTCAAAAACGGGACGATCGGAGGCGGAGAACAGTGTATCTCCACGTAGGACAGAGCGTCGTTATTCACGAGGACGACATCGTCGGTATCTTCGACCTCGACAATACCTCCGAGTCGAAATGGACGAAAAGGCTTCTTTCCGAGGCCGAAAAAGAGGGAAGGATAGTAAACGCCTCGGGCGATCTTCCGAGGAGCTTCGTGCTCTCAAGGCTCGGCATGGTATATCTGAGTCAGATATCGTCGGCGACCTTGAAGGAGAGAGCGGATAACAGCATCGAGGCATTAAGCTGAGGGGAAAAGTGAAAGGAAAGGCAAAATGGCAGATAAGACCACAGAGATCATCGAGATGACGGAGATAAACCAGAGAGTGACTCAGGAATACGACGCAAGTCAGATCCAGGTGCTCGAGGGGCTTGAGGCGGTCAGAAAAAGACCGGGAATGTATATCGGCTCAACGAGCTCAACAGGTCTCCATCATCTCGTTTATGAAATAGTTGACAACTCTATAGACGAAGCTCTTGCCGGCTACTGTACGGACATAACCGTAACGATAAACGAGGGCGACACCGTGACGGTAACGGACAACGGCCGCGGAATACCCGTCGATATCCAGGAGCAGACCGGAAAATCGGCGCTCGAGGTCGTTTTCACCGTTCTGCACGCCGGCGGAAAGTTCGGCGGCGGCGGCTATAAGGTCTCCGGCGGACTCCACGGAGTCGGCGCCTCGGTAGTTAACGCCCTTTCCGAGTGGCTGCAGGTGCAGGTGCATAAGGGCGGCAAAATATATGAGATGCGCTTTTCCCGCGGCGCGATAACTCAGCCGATAAGAATAATCGGAGAGACGGACAGAACAGGTACGACGGTCACCTTCAAGCCCGATCCCGAGATGTTCGACGATACGGTCTACAGCTATGAGGTGCTGCATAAGCGCATGCGCGAGCAGGCGTTTCTTAACGCGGGACTGCGCATAACCATATCCGACGAGCGCGGCCCCGAGGAGGAGCACAAGTCCGAGACCATGCACTATGAGGGCGGCATAAGGCAGTACGTTGAATTTTTGAATGAGAACAAGACTCCGCTTCACGACGAGGTCATATATATGTCCGGCGGCAGGGAGGACTCCGTCGCCGAGATAGCAATGCAGTATAACGACGGCTACAGCGAGATGCTCGTATCCTTCGCAAACAACATCCTCACGCCGGAGGGCGGAATGCACGAGACCGGCTTCAAAACGGCTCTCACGAGGGCGCTCAACACCTACGGCGCCAAGTACAAGCTTCTGAAGGACGATGAGAAGCTCTCCGGCGACGACTGCCGCGAGGGTCTCTCAGCCGTCATATCCGTAAAGCTCACCAACGCCCAGTTCGAGGGTCAGACGAAGCAGAAGCTCGGAAACTCGGAGATAAGGACTCTCGTCGACTCTATCGTATCCGAGCAGCTTGAGATATTCCTCGAGGAGAATCCGCAGGCGGCGAAGGCGGTAATCGACAAGGGCATGATGGCGTCGAGAGCGAGGGAGGCCGCGCGAAGGGCGAGAGAGGCCGTCAGAAACAAGACGGGTCTCGAATCCGGCGGTATGCCCGAAAAGCTCAAGGACTGCAACGAGAAGGACCCCGCTCTCTGCGAGATATATATAGTCGAGGGAGATTCCGCGGCAGGCAGCGCGAACCAGGGCAGAGACTCACGCTTCCAGGCGGTGCTCGCCATGTGGGGCAAGATGCTGAACGTCGAGAAGGCGAGGACCGACAAGGTCTACGGCAACGACAAGCTCCAGCCAGTAATAGCCGCTCTCGGAGCCGGAATCGGCGACGATTTCAATCTCGATAAGCTGAGATACCATAAGATAATCATAATGGCGGATGCCGATGTGGACGGAAGCCATATCCGCACTCTGCTTCTCACCTTCTTCTTCCGCTATATGCGCCCGCTCATAGAGCACGGCTACGTCTACTCCGCAGTACCGCCGCTTTATAAGCTCACAAAGGGCAAGACGCACAGAGTCGCCTATTCCGATGCGGAGCGTGATAAGATAAGCGCGGAGCTGAGAGGAGATAACCCCAACGTCAAGGTGGATATATCCAGATATAAGGGCCTCGGCGAGATGGATAAGGAGGAGCTCTGGGAGACCACGATGGATCCGGAGAAACGCACTCTCCGAAGGATAACCCTCGGCGATGCGATCGAGGCTGACAATATCTTCTCGCTTCTCATGGGCGAGGAGGTCGAGCCGCGCCGCCAGTGGATAGAAAAGAACGCGCAGACCGTCTCAAATCTTGATATCTGAGCCGGAGGGAGGATAAGATGGCACATAACAGAAGCTATAAGCCGGAGGATATCGCCTTTCCGGACCAGATAATAACAAATTCGGAGCTCGTCTCCGAGATGCAGAAGAGCTATATCGACTACGCTATGAGCGTTATAGTCGGAAGAGCTCTGCCCGACGTGCGCGACGGACTGAAGCCCGTGCACAGGAGGATACTCTATTCAATGTACGAGGCGGGACTTACCCGCTCCGCAGGATATAAGAAATGCGCGACGGCTGTCGGCGACGTGCTCGGTAAATACCACCCTCACGGCGACGCCAGCGTTTACGACGCCCTCGTCCGTCTTGCTCAGGACTTCTCGATGCGCTATATGCTCATCGACGGAAAGGGCAACTTCGGCTCGGTCGACGGTGACCCTCCCGCAGCCTACCGCTATACCGAGGCGAGGCTTGAGCGCATATCCGACGAGATGCTGAGAGACATTGAGAAGGAGACGGTTGATTGGGACCCCAACTTCGATGAGAGCCGCAAGGAGCCCAGAGTGCTCCCGAGCCGCTTTCCGAATCTTCTCGTTAACGGCTCGTCCGGAATCGCAGTCGGTATGGCGACCAACATCCCGCCTCACAATCTCCGGGAGGTCATAAACGCCGCGGTATGTATGCTCGATAATCCGGAAGCGACGCTTGCCGACCTTATGGAGCATATATCCGGACCGGATTTCCCAACTCGAGGCATTATTATGGGCAGGAACGGGATACGCCAGGCCTATGCAACCGGCAGAGGCAGGATAGTAGTCCGCGCCCGAACCGAGTTTGAGGAGTTCGGCAAGGATAAGAGAACGAGGATAATAGTGAACGAGCTGCCCTATCAGGTCAATAAGAGCATGCTCGTAAAGAATATAAAGGATCAGGTCAACGACAAGCGTCTTGAGGGTATATCCGACCTGCGCGACGAGTCCGACAGAAACGGAATGCGTATCGTTATCGAGCTGAAGCGCGATGCAAACGCCCAGGTCGTGCTTAACAGGCTCTACGCGCAGACGCAGATGCAGTCCGCCTTCTCGGTCATCATGCTCGCCCTCGTCAACAACCAGACTCAGCCGAAGGTTCTGAATCTGAGGGAGATGCTGAGGGAATACATCGTTTTCCAGGAGGAGGTCATCGAGCGCAGAACGAGATACGACCGCAAAAAGGCTCTCGAGCGCGCCCATATCCTCGAAGGCCTCATTATCGCTCAGGATAATATCGACGAGGTCATACACATTATCAGAACTGCCTACGACGACGCCAAGGAGAGGCTTATGGAGCGCTTCGGCATCGACGACGTTCAGGCTCAGGCGATCCTCGATATGCGCCTCAAGGCGCTTCAGGGCCTCGACCGCGAGAAGCTTCAGGCGGAATACGACGAGCTTGAGAAGAGGATAGCCTACTACGACGAGCTGCTTGCAGATCCTGCGAAGCTCCGCGCAGTGCTGAAGGAAGAGCTCATCGCCATACGCGATAAATACGGCGACGACAGGAGAACGGAGATACAGGACGTCGAGGAGGAGATAGACTTCGAGGACCTCATAAACGAGGAGGAGTGCATCTTCACCCTTACTCACGGCGGCTATATAAAGCGTATCGCCGCCTCGGAATACCGCAGTCAGGGCCGCGGAGGCAAGGGCATCAAGGCGATGAGCACCAAGGAGGACGACTACGTTGAAACGGTGTTCGCCGCCTCGACCCACGATTTCCTCCTCTTCTTCACTAACTTCGGAAAGGTCTATCGCAAGAAGGGCTATAACATCCCCGCCGCGAACAGGACCGCGAAGGGCACTAACATCGTGAACGTGCTGCAGGTCGACCCGGGCGAGAAGGTAACCGCCATTCTCCACTTCCGCGAGATGGAGGAGGACGGAGTGACCCTCGTAATGGTAACGAGAAACGGAACGGCGAAGAGACTCAGCGCCTCTGCATTCAAGAATATCCGCCAGACCGGCATAAGGGCGTTAAATCTCGAGGAGGGCGACGAGCTCATCAGCGTCTGCGAGACGAGAGGCGAGAGCAATATCCTCATCGCCACGCGCAACGGCTCTGCGATCTGCTTCAATGAGAACGACGTTCGCGTTATGGGCAGAGTCGCGGGAGGCGTGAGAGGCATAAGGCTGCGCGACGGCGATTCGGTCGTCGGCGCGGTAACGGCTCCCGAGGACGGCATGCTGCTCACAGTTACCGAGAACGGCTACGGAAAGCGCACGCCCGTCTCCGAGTACGTAAGGGGCGCGGACGGCACCCCGGCGCACAGAGGCGGCCTCGGCATAAAGAATTATAACGTAACTGAGAAGACGGGCAAGATAGCGGGCATAAAGATAGTGAACGACGGCAACGATATCCTTATGATATCCGACTACGGCACAATAATAAGAACCGGAGCGGATACGGTCTCCGTACTCGGCAGAGCGACTCAGGGCGTAAGGCTCATGCGCGTCGGCGAGGGCGCGAAGCTCATCTCCGTAACGGTCACCGATAAGGCCGCTGCTGAAGAAGCAGCCGAGCCTGAAGAGATAACGGAAGAGAGAGCGGAGAATGAATAAAGTCACGATCTACACCGACGGAGCCTGCTCCGGCAATCCCGGACCTGGCGGCTGGGCGGCGATCCTTATGGCGGGCGGCAAAGAAGTCGTGCTTGTCGGGGGCGAAGCGGATTCGACAAACAACCGGATGGAGCTTACCGCCGTTATAAAGGGTCTTCAAAGGCTGAACAGACCCTGCGAGGTCGACCTCTACACCGACAGCCAGTACGTGTCCAACGGGATAAATCTCGAATGGCTGGAGAAATGGAAGGATAACGGCTGGAAGCGACAGGGCGGCAAGCTTCTGAATAAGGAGCTTTGGCAGGAGCTATATGAATTGCTGCAGACGCACAAGGTCACCTTCCACTGGGTCAAGGGCCACTCGGACAACGAGAATAATAACCGCTGCGACAAGCTCGCGGTCGCGGAAATAAAAAAATATCGGAATTAATTTCGGAGGTACGAAAGATGAAGAAAGAAGTATTCAGAGGCATAGGCACGGCGATGATAACGCCGATGACCGAAAAGGGCGTTGACTACGCCGCGATGGAGAGACTTATCGAGCGGCAGATAGAGGCGAAGATCGACGCTCTCATAATCTGCGCCACCACGGGCGAGGCGCCTACCCTCACGGACGAGGAGCATATCGAGCTTATCCGCTTCTCGGCAGAGAAGGCGGCGGGCAGAGTGCCGATAGTCGCCGGAACGGGCTCTAACTACACGGATCACGCCGTTGAGATGTCCAAGATGGCGCGCGATGCGGGCGCCGACGCCCTTCTCTGCGTAACGCCATACTACAACAAATGTACCCAGCGCGGTCTCGTCGAGAGCTACACTGCTATCGCCGACGCCACAGACCTGCCCCTCATAGTCTACAACGTGCCGGGGCGCACCGGAGTCAATATTAGGCCCGAGACCTATGAGAAGCTGGCCGCGCATCCGAATATCTGCGGCATCAAGGAGGCGAACGGCGATATCTCCTCCGTTGTCGAGACTATGCGCCGCGTCTCCGGCAGGCTGAGCATGTACTCAGGAAACGACGACCAGATAGTGCCTATCATGAGCATGGGCGGCGTGGGCTGCATCTCCGTGCTGTCAAACCTCATCCCCGCCGAGACCCGCGAGATAGCCACCCGCTTCTTCGCCGGCGACGTTAAGGGCGCGGCGGAGCTTCAGATGAAGTATAAGCCCCTCATTGACGCGCTTTTCTGCGAGGTCAATCCTATTCCCGCAAAGGCCGCCATGCATCTTATGGGTCTCGCCTCCGATTACGCGAGGCTCCCCCTCACCAGGATGGAGCCGGCAAATCTTGAGAGACTGAGAAACGCCATGCGCGAGGTGGGTATAGAGGTATGAAGGTCATAGTAACCGGCGCGCTCGGAAAAATGGGCGGCATACTCTCGGACCTCGTTGTGAAGGCGGCTGATCTCGAGCTCGCGGCGAAGGTGGACTGCTTTTCAAAGGGCGGCGAGATACTGAAGGACGTTTCCGAATTTAAGGGCGAAGCGGATATGGTCATCGACTTCTCGCACCACAGCCTTACCCCGGCTCTTCTCGACTGGTGCCGCGCAAATAAAAAGCCCCTCGTGCTCTGCACGACGGGTCACGACGAGGCGGAAAAGGCGCAGGTCAGAGCTGCAGCGAAGGAGATACCCCTCTTTTTCTCGGCGAATATGTCCCTCGGCATCGCCCTTCTCTGCAAGATGGCGAGAGAGACCGCGAAGGCCTTCCCGGACGCCGATATCGAGATAGTCGAGGCGCATCATAACCGCAAGCTCGACGCTCCGAGCGGTACCGCCCTCCTCGTCGCAGGAGCGATACGCGAGGCGAGACCGGATATGAATCTCGTCTTAGGCAGAAGCGGTATGGCGAAAAGGCAGAAGAACGACGTCGGAGTTTCAGCTCTCAGAATGGGCAACCTCGCGGGAATGCACGAGGTCATTGTGACGACTGAGACCCAGTCGCTCACCCTGAAGCACGAGGTCTACGACAGAGCCCTGTTTGCCGAGGGCGCGATCGAGGCCGCCCGTTTCCTCTCCGGCAAGCCCGCCGGTCTCTACGATATGAAGGATATGGTAAAATAAAAGCAGGCGGACTCGGTAGAGTCCGCCGCTTCTTTTATAACTTTGTAAATTCCATCGGGTCGGTATATGGACCTGAATCGGGGATAAGCACGAGAGTATCCCCGGCGCAGAGAGATATCGTATAGCCCGCCGAGGTCCCGGTATCGGAATAGGTGATATCAAGTCTGCCGTTTTCGGCCGTGTATACTCCGCTCGAAATGCGCGTAAAGCCGCTCGTAAGCTCGTTTATCGAGGCGGAGAGAGATTCGGAGAGCTCCTCGTCGGTGAATTCCTCGCCCTTGTCGGTGAGATAATCCTTTGAGGCGGAGAAAAACGCCTCCCTGATACGGTCAACGCTCTCGTCGGGCAGCACGTAGGTCGAGACGAATCCGTCGCCGGGCCCGAACTGGAGGGTCACGTCGATGGTGACGCCCTCAAGCAGCAGATAGTTATAAATCTCGCCCGTTCCCTTAACGGCGCTTTTTAGCTCGTCGGAGACGTCTATCTCCGCCGTCCACCTGCCCGTGAGGTTATATTTGACAGTTTCGGGAGGGGTGACCGGCTCCGGCTCCTGCGGCTTTTTATTATCGCAGGCGGAAAGGGAAAGAAGGATAAGGAAAGCGGCAAGCAGAGCCGCAAGCGATTTTTTCATACCGTCCTCCTGTCTTTTAATTCTTATACCCGGATTATACCGCTTAAAGGGTGTTCTGTAAATATCTTCTTTTGCCGAAACGGAACGTGAAGCCGGTTTTTATGCTTAAAAACCCACAGCAAAGCGCTTTTTGCTGTTGAAAAAACCGAGAGATTTTAGTATAATGTAATGTGGAGCACGATGGGAAACGCATCGGGCGCCGACTGTCATTAAATACCCGATTACAGGGAGGAAATTTATAAATGAAGAAAGTGCAGTTTACAGAAACGGTCCTGAGGGACGCCAACCAGTCCCTTATGGCCACCAGAATGAAGTTTGAGGACTTT
The DNA here is from genome assembly GCA_902765975.1 of Oscillospiraceae bacterium. Lineage (GTDB taxonomy): Bacteria > Bacillota > Clostridia > Oscillospirales > Oscillospiraceae > RUG626. Next base: position 5,067 of record CACXBO010000060.1, on the reverse strand, counting down.
AAGGACATACTTCCCACCATGGATAAGGCCGGTTACTATTCCGTGGAGTGCTGGGGCGGCGCGACCTTCGATTCCTGCCTCCGCTATCTCGGAGAGGATCCGTGGGAGAGGCTCAGGAAGATTCGCGAGGCTATGCCGAACACGAGGCTTCAGATGCTCCTTCGCGGCCAGAATCTTCTCGGCTACAAGCACTATCACGACGACGTCGTTGAGAAGTTCGTTGAGCTCTCAATCAAGAACGGCATCGACGTGATCCGCATTTTCGACGCGCTGAACGACTTCCGCAACATTAAGACCGCGCTTGAGGCGACGAAGAAGTACGCGAACGGGCGCACAGTCGCCTCCGGCTGCATCAGCTACACGCAGAGCCCGGTACATACTGTAAAGAAGTACGTCGAGATGGTAAAGGAGCTCAAGAAGATGGGCTTCGACACCATTTGCTTCAAGGATATGGCGGGCACCATGAGTCCCGCCGAGGCCGAGAGCCTTATTAAGGGCGTTAAGGACGCGATAGGCGAGATGCCTCTCGTGCTCCACACCCACTGCACCACCGGAATGGCGTATATGACCCTGCTCAAGGCAGTCGAGTGCGGTATCGACGTTATCGACACCGCGACCTCCGCCTTCTCAAACGGCACGAGCCAGGCCGCCACGGAGACTTTGTTCTACGCACTCCAGCAGTTCGGGATCGAGACCGGGCTCAATGAGAAGGTTATGAACGAGGTGAACGACTTCTTCAAGCCCGTAAAGCAGAAGTACATCGACAACGGCACCATCAACCCCAAGAGCATGGGCACCGATTCTCAGGCTCTCGTATACAAGGTTCCCGGCGGTATGCTCTCCAATATGATCGCAAACCTCAAGGATATGAATGCCCTCGATAAGTTCGACGAGGCTCTCGTTGAGATACCGAACGTCCGCAAGGATCTCGGCTATCCCCCGCTTGTCACTCCGCTCTCCCAGATGGTGGGCAACCAGGCCGTTACCAACGTGCTCATCGGCGAGAGATACAAGCAGATATCCAACGAGATAAAGAACTACTTCCGCGGCGACTACGGCATCGCCCCCGGCGAGGTTTCAAAGGAGCTTCAGACCAAGATACTCGGCGAGGGCGGAGCTCCCGCCGACTGCCGCGATGAGGACAAGAAGCGCACGGGCGAGGAATTTAAGAAGGCGAAGGAAGCCCTCGGCGAGCTCTGCGAGACTGAGGAGGATATGATGAGCTACATCTGCTTCCCGCAGCAGGCGGAGAAGTTCCTCAAGGAGCGCAAGGCAAAGCGCGAGAACGTCGCCAAATACACCATCGAAGAGATGTAAGGGGGACATGAGAATGTTTACTACTCTCGCAAGTCAGGTATCCGGCAAGCCGCTCCCGCTCGGAGAAGCTGTGGCCACCGCGCTTATGGGCTACGGAGTCGTATTCCTCGGCATACTCCTTCTCGTCTGCGTCGTCGTTATCGTAAGCAAGATAATGGCGGCGGGCAAAAGGAAGGCCGCCGAGCCGACGACGCCCGCCCCGGATCGCGACGCTCCGCTTCAGAAGCTTATTTCCACAGCGCCAAAGGCGCCCGGCTCCGCCGGAGAGCTCAAGCTCTACGATACCGACCCCAAAACGGCGGCAATGCTTATGGCTATCGTCGCCGATAAGATGGGCAAGCCCATAAACGAGCTCCGCTTTAAGTCAATCAGAGAGGTGAAATGACCATGAAATATAAAGTTACGTTAAACGGAAGGACCTATGAGGTCGAAGTTGAGCACGGCGAAGCCCAGCTCCTCAGCGAGTATGAGGCAATAGCTCCCGCAGCCCCCGCTCCGGCGGCAGCTCCCGCACAGGCGGCGGCCCCCGCTCCCGCGGCAGCTCCCGCAGCTCCCGCTGTCACCGCAGCGGGCGAGACTGTCGCAGCTCCTATGCCCGGAACGATAATCGACGTGAAGGTCAGTCAGGGCCAGGCCGTCAAGGCCGGAGACGTTCTCCTTATCCTTGAGGCAATGAAGATGGAGAACGAGGTCATGGCGCCCAAGGCGGGCACAGTCGCCCAGGTCGTGACCCAGAAGGGCGCGAAGGTCGATACAGGCGCTCCCCTCGTCGTGATCGCGTAAGGGAGGCAAAGGAATGGACGTTTTAAAGACCCTTGAGGGGCTTTGGCAGGATTCGGGCTTCGGTAACTTCTTCGCCGAGGGCGGCTGGAAGTATATCGTGATGATACTCGTCGCCTGCGTGCTCCTCTATCTCGGCATAAAAAAGAAATTCGAGCCGCTGCTCCTCGTCGGCATAGCCTTCGGCTGCCTGCTTGCAAACCTGCCGGGCGCCGGGCTCTATCACCCCGAGCTTTGGGATGAGTTCCTCAGAGAGGGCGGAGAGTTCTACCACAGCTACGGTCACATTTTGACCCACGGCGGACTTCTCGATATCCTCTATATCGGCGTCAAGTCCGGAGTTTATCCCTGCCTCATCTTCATCGGCGTCGGCGCTATGACCGATTTCGGACCGCTTATCGCCAACCCCAAGACCTTCTTTCTCGGCGCGGCCGCTCAGTTCGGAGTCTTCTTCGCCTTCTTCGGCGCGATACTCCTCGGCTTCACCGGCAATCAGGCCGCCGCTATCGGCATCATAGGCGGAGCAGACGGCCCCACCGCTATCCTCACCTCCACCCTCCTCGCTCCCGAGCTCCTCGGCGCTATCGCGATCGCCGCCTACAGCTATATGGCGCTTATCCCGATGATCCAGCCGCCGATCATGAAGCTTCTGACCACCGAGAAGGAGAGAAGCGTTAAGATGGAGCAGCTCCGCGAGGTATCCAAAACGGAGAAGATCGTGTTCCCGATCGTCGTCGCCGCCTTCGTTATCCTTCTTCTGCCCTCCACCGCGCCACTCATCGGCTCGCTGATGTTCGGCAACCTCCTCAAGGAGACCGGAGTTACGGAGCGCCTCTCTGACACCGCTCAGAACGCGCTTATGAATATCGTGACACTTTTCCTCGGCATCTCCGTAGGAGCGACCACGGTGGCCTCCCGCTTCCTCAACCCGCAAACGCTTTACATAATTCTTCTCGGCCTCATCGCATTCTGCTTCTCTACTGTCGGCGGACTGCTTATCGGCAAGCTCATGTATAAGCTTTCGGGCGGAAAGATAAACCCGCTCATCGGCTCAGCCGGAGTCTCCGCCGTTCCGATGGCTGCCCGCGTCAGCCAGATGGTGGGACAGAAGGCGAACCCCTCCAACTTCCTTCTCATGCACGCTATGGGACCGAACGTAGCGGGAGTCATCGGCTCTGCTATCGCCGCAGGCTTTCTCATCAAGGTTTTCGGCTGATACGGATAAAAAAATCAAAACCCGATTCCATTGGAGTCGGGTTTTTGGTATAATGTGGTATAATATAAGCCGAAGAGCTTATACGAAAGGGAGATAGCGATAAAAAAGGCAGCAATTATAATTATTTCAGCCCTTCTGTGCCTTGCGGCGGCATCCTGCGGAAAGGCGCGGAAGGCCGAGCCGGAGGCGAGCGTACCCGCTTACAGGCAGGAGCCTGAGATCGAGCCGGAGGAGCGGGAGCCCGCCGACCTTCTCGCAGTTCTCGGCACGGCGGAGGACGGGGAATATAAAAACGAATGGTTTGGCTTCGGCGTCCTTTTTGAGGATAGCCTGTTCGTAACCCCGCTTGACGAATGGGATGCGGAGGGACTTGCTTCCGCCCTTTCCCTGGGCGATGCGGTGAACGCCTTTACAGCCAAATCGGAGGACGGAGCGTCCGAGCTGAAGATCAGCGTATCCGAGGCGGGGGCCGCGGTCACGGAAGCGGAGTTCGCCGGAATAATGAAGGCTCTCGTCCCCTCGGCTCTCAGCGAACGGGGGCTTGAGGCGGTGAAAAGCAAGGCGGAAACGCTCAGCTTTGCGGGCGAAGAGCATTGCGCTCTGAGGTGCGAGGCGGTATTGGTGACAGAGAGCGGCGAAAAAGTCAGCGTCTGTCAGCTCAGCGTCTTCGTTAAGAGCGGGCGGTTTATAGCCTCCGTCACAGCGACCGCCTATATAGAGGACAGCACGGACAGCATTTTGGGAGGTTTTTATGCGCTGGCTTGAAATTACGGTGAACACGTCGCATTCAGAGCTTGAGGCTCTGACCGCAAGGCTCGTATCCCTCGGCGTTGACAGTCTCATAACCGAGGACGAGGAGGAGATACGCCGTTTTCTGGAGGATAACCGCAAATACTGGGACTATGTGGACGAGGAATTTGCCGCCTCAATACGCGGGATTAGCCGAATCAAGTTCTATCTTGAGGATTCCGAGGCGGGCCGCGCCGAGCTTAAAAGGCTCGAATCCGCGATGCCGGAAAGGGAATTTTCTGCCGTTTCCGTCAAGGATGAGGACTGGGAGAACAACTGGAAGGAATACTATAAGCCGATAAATGTCGGCGAGGGACTCGTTATCGTCCCAAGCTGGCTTTCAGCTCCGGAGGACGCGGGAGACAGGGCGATACTCCGCCTCGATCCCGGTCTCATTTTCGGAACGGGCGCTCACGCGACGACGAGGATGTGCCTTAAAGCTCTTCAGAATTATTCCGGCGCGGGCAAAAGGGTGCTCGATCTCGGCTGCGGAAGCGGAATACTCGCTATAGCAGCCCTGCTCCTGGGCTGCGACAGAGCGGTCGGCGTCGATATCGACGAGAAGGCGCCGCCCGTCGTAATGGAAAACGCCGCGCTCAACGGCATAGGCGGCGACAGACTCAGCGTTTTTGCCGGCGACGTAACCGCCGACTCGGAGCTCACGCGCAGACTGCGCGGCGAGCGGTTTGAGATAGTGACGGCGAACATCGTTGCCGACGTGATAATCGGGATATCGAAAAGGGCGCGCGAGCTTATGTCGGACGGAGGCGTTTTCATAACCTCCGGCATAATCGAAGGCCGGGAGACCGAAGTCGCCGCAGCTCTTGAGAGAGCGGGCTTTATTATAAAAGAACGTTATTACGAAGAGGGCTGGAACGCCTTCTTATGCACCGGAGAGTGATAATATGGAAAATCTGAAAGCAGTAGTCCTTGCCGCCGGAAAGGGCACAAGGATGCATTCCGAG
>CACXBO010000059.1 GCA_902765975.1 Oscillospiraceae bacterium | reverse complement strand
TCTGTCAACGGCAAGAGCGCCGCCTGCAGGTATTCTGTTTTTATCAGCGGAAAGCATAATAAGGCTGCCGAACCGGCGCATTTCCTCTTTTAGAAGTCCGACTGCATTCGTAAGTTCGTCGCTCCTCAGCGAATTTGAACAGACGAGCTCTGCAAAAGAATCCGACGAATGCGCGGGTGTTTTTTTCTCAGGCTTCATCTCGTAAAGCTTTACCTTCACTCCGCGCTTTGCAAGCTGCCATGCAGCCTCGGCGCCCGCAAGTCCGGCGCCTATCACCTTCACTTCATTCATCGATCATTCCCTGCTCTTTTTAGCCGGGCTCTTCGCAGCGCTTTTCTTTCCCGTACTTTTTCCGGCCTTTGCGGTTTTCTTGGCTACGTCCGTCTTTTTCTCTTTGTCTTTTGTCTCAGCTGTTTTTTTCTTATATCCCCGCTTATCCTCCGGAAGGAAATTCGGGCAATCCTCGTTAATGCAGAAAGGCTTATTAAAGCCCTTGCCGGATTTCTTGAACATAGTCTTTCCGCAGCTCGGGCAGTTGTCCTTAACCGGTACGTCCCACGTCATAAAGCCGCATTCCTGTCCTCTCTCGCAGGCATAATAGGTGTAGCCCTTTGAAGAGGTACGTTTCAGTATTCGGCTGCCGCATTTTGGGCATTTGCCTGGCATTTCTATCACTATCGGCTTGGTAAAGGTGCATTCCGGGTATCCGGGGCACGCAAGAAATCTTCCGAAACGCCCTGTCTTTATTACCATCTTCCTGCCGCAGACGTCGCATACCTCGTCTGATTCCTCGGCAGGGATCTTCAAATGCTCGCCCTCAAGCGCTTTTTCCGCGTTATTCAGCTCCTCGTTGAATGGTGAGTAGAAGTCGCTCAAAACGGCCTGCCACTGTCTTTCACCCTTTTCAACGCTATCGAGCTCGCCCTCCATCCTCGCAGTAAACCCGACGTCGACTATATCCGAAAAACGGTCCTTCATAAGCTGGGTTACTACCTCGCCGAGAGGCGTTGGCTTGAGGTTTTTGCCCTCCTTAACAACGTATTCTCTGTCGAGTATCGTTGATACCGTCGGCGCATAGGTACTCGGACGCCCGACTCCCGATTCCTCCATTGCCTTAACGAGAGTTGCCTCGGTATATCTTGCGGGCGGCTGAGTGAATTTCTGCTCATCGGTAAGCTTCTTGAGGATAAGCTCTTCGCCCGCCTTTATATCCGGAATAGGCGTTTCTCGCTCGTCGTCCTCTTCATCTCTGCCCTCTTCATAAATTGCGGTAAAGCCGCTGAACTTAATCGAAGAGCTTGATGCTCTGAACAGATGCCCGGCAGATTCGATATCTGCCGTCACGCTGTCGTAAACTGCGGCAGACATCTGTGAAGCGATAAACCTGTTCCATATAAGTCTGTAAAGTCTGTACTGTTCTGTCGTCAGACTTGAGCGCACAAGCTCCGGGGTAAGCGCCGGATTTGACGGACGAATGGCCTCGTGGGCATCCTGTGCAGAATTCTTTGACTTGAATCTCCTCGGAGACCCAGGATAGTATTCCGCTCCGTAACGCGATAGGATCAGCTCCTTTGCGGCTCTCGTCGCCTCATCGGACAGTCTGAGTGAGTCAGTACGCATATAGGTTATAAGACCGACGGTGCCTTCTCCCTCGACGTCCACACCCTCATAAAGCTGCTGAGCAATGGACATGGTGCGTTTCGGAGTCATACCGAGCTTTCTTGAGCCCTCCTGCTGCAAGGTCGAAGTGATAAATGGAGGTGCCGGAGACCGTGACTTATCCTGTCTCTTGACGTTTTTCACAATAAAAGGAGAATTCATTACATCGCTCTTGACTTTGTTTACATCGGCTTCCGAGCCTAACTCGCGCTTTTTCCCTCCGTCACCGTAGTATCTCGCAATGAAGTCGGCGGCTTTTCCGTTACTCAGATATGCATCAAGATGCCAGTATTCTTTGGATACGAAGTTTCTTATCTCTTCCTCTCTGTCAACGACCATCCTCGTTGCAACAGACTGAACCCTTCCCGCAGAGAGCCCGCG
>CACXBO010000058.1 GCA_902765975.1 Oscillospiraceae bacterium | reverse complement strand
TCCGTCTTTGAAAGCTCGGCATTTATTTTCGCGTCGGACTTCGTCGTTGCCTTATACCAGCTCTGACTTTCAAAGTATTCTCTTATCCAGTCGGTCTTAAAAGCTCTGCCGTGGCGTGCGTAGACCTCGTTCAGCGCGAGAAGCGCCGTTCTCTTATCAAAACCTTCAAGCTCAGAATACTTTATTATCCTCTTATCTGTCGGGAGCAGATAAACCGGCTCCGGCTCAGGTTCGGGCTCTGGAGTCGGCTCCGGCTCAACCGGCTCAGGGTTCTCCTGCTGTCCGCTCGGATTTGAAGGCTCGGTTTCAGCGGGCTCCGGGTTCTCCGGCTGAGTTGTGGGCTCAGTCTGATCAGTTCCCGGATTCTCCGGTGTAGGCTCCGGCTCGGGCTCGTCCACGACTATCGTTATTTCCTGCTTGTCCTCGGCGCCGTCGCCGTTCTCTTTTATAACGGTGCCGCTATCGCCCGGACCCTTAAACATACCCGCCGGGTCTGCGGCAACGAACCACACGAGGGCGGCGACAGCCGCCACGGTGATCGCGACGGAGGCTATCTTGCCTATTATCCCGTTTCTCTTTTTCTTTTTCTCCTCAAATGGATCATTCGGGAATTTTATCTTTTCAGACGGAACCGAAGTTCCTCTAATCGTGCTGCCGTTTTTCTTTACGAGCTCGAAGCTCGCGGCGGCGGCGACAGCTCTACGATGCGGCTTCAGGGTCTTATAGAGCTCAAGCGACGTTATCGCCTTATTGAGTTCGTCAGCAGAAGCGTATCTCTCGGAAGGATCGGCGGCGCAGGCTTTTTTAATGATCTCCGAAAGCTTCGGGTCGAGACCCTCGACGTCCTCGGGCTCTCCGGAGATCGTGAGAGCGCAGTCGTTAGCTACGTAGCTCATCAGCATTCCGAGGGAATAGATATCGGTAGCCGGAGTATATACCTTTTCCTCTTCCTGAAGCTCTGGAGCCTCAAATTCTCTCGGCATTGAGCCGAAGAGATTTGCTCCCGCCTTCTGCAGACAGCGCTTCAGCGCAAAGTCTGAAAGAAGGAAGCTGCCGTTATCCGCGACCATCACGTTTTCAGGTCTGATATCGCCGTGAACGAGCTTTTTGCCGTGAAGCGTCATAAGAGCCGATGAAAGCTCTGCTCCGAGCCTCACCGCATCCTCGTTGCCCGACTGTACCTTTTCAAAATATGCCTCCATCGGCGTGAAAACTCCGGTCCTTATGTATCCTGTCCAGCCCGCTCCGGGATGATCCTCGGTCTTGAGCTCCTCTATCGGCACGAGATTCGGGGACGAGAGAGTTTTATACATCGTCGTTTCCCAGCTAAGGTCGGTCTTGAACTTGCCGAAATAGGTCTTAAGCAGGTCGCGGCTTATCCCCATTTTCTCCGCATTTGCGATAGCGTCGTCGTTGGGCGGTATCTTTATGACCTTTATCGCACCGTAGACCGGCATATTCTCGACGGTCGTATGCGCGAGATATACAGTTCCGAAGGTGCCGGATCCGAGAACTCCGTCGGTCTCCCAGCCCTCAAACGCCTTTCCTATAAGGTTTTCGTTCATTAATTATCACCTCTTTGCGTGATCTATATTAAAACAGCGACATCTGGCTCGTATCCGGAAGACCGGACAGGGCGCCAAGCGACTTGAGCTGTTCAATGTGAGTTTTTGATACCTTGGAGCAGCTCTCGCTGAATTCCTCTATCGAAACGAATTCTTTTTTCGCTCTCTGCTCTACTATGTCCCTCGCGGCAGTCTCTCCGAGTCCGGAGATAGCTACGAAAGGCGGTCTTAAGCCCTTCCCGGTTATTTTAAACTTGACAGCGTCCGATTCGTAAAGGTCGACAGGCTCAAAGGTAAAGCCGCGCATATAGAATTCGTGGCAGGCCTCGAGAGTCGTCAATAGGTCGTCGTCCTTTGCGGTTGAATTTTCATTCTCTCTTATCTCGCGTATTTTTGAAAGCACGAGATCGTCGCCCTGAGTCATAATAGCGGCGTCGAAGGAATCCTTCTGACTGCGCCTGTAGAAATACGCCGAATAGAAAGCTGCCGGCTCGTGGACCTTGAACCATGCTATCCTGAACGCCATCATAACGTAGGCGACAGCGTGCGCCTTCGGAAAGAGATATGCTATCTTCGACAGGCTCTCGATGTACCAGTCCGGTACTCCGTGCGCCTTCATAGTGTCGACCCAGCCGTCCTGGAAGCCGCCCTTCTTGACCTTTCCCTTTCTGACCGCCTCCATGATCTTAAAGCTCAGCTTTGGCTCCATTCCCTTTGATATAAGGAAAAGCATAATATCGTCGCGGCAGCCGACCGTCTCGTTTACGCTTGCAGTTCCCGACAGTATCAGCTCCTTCGCGTTCCCGAGCCACACGTCCGTGCCGTGTGAAAAGCCCGAAAGCCTTACCAGCGTGTCGAAGCGCTCAGGCTTAGTGTCTACGAGCATCTGACGCGTGAAGCCCGTTCCGAATTCCGGGATACCGATCGAGCCTGTCTTTCCAATGATCGGATCGTCGTCGGTAAGCCCGAGCGGCGATGCGGATTTGAAAATTCCCATGGTTTCCGGGTCGTCGAGCGGTATCTTTTTTGCGTTTACCCCTGTCATATCCTCGAGCATCTTGATCATCGTTGGATCATCGTGGCCGAGCTCGTCGAGCTTCAGGAGGTTGTCCTCCATGCAGTGGTATTCAAAATGAGTCGTTATGATATCCGTACCCTCGTCGTCAGCCGGATGCTGAGCGGGGCAGAAATCGGCTATTTCCATATCCTGCGGGATAACTACGAGCCCGCCGGGATGCTGCCCTGTCGTGCGCTTTACTCCGACGCAGCCGAGGGCGAGGCGGTTCATCTCCGCCGCCGATTTCGTCTTTCCCGTTTTCTCAAGATATTTCTTAACGTAGCCGAACGCCGTCTTTTCTGCTACGGTGCCTATCGTGCCGGCTCTGAAAACGTGATCGGGACCGAAAAGCTCGGTCGTGTACCTGTGTGCGTTCGCCTGGTATTCTCCGGAGAAGTTGAGGTCGATATCGGGCACCTTGTCTCCCCCGAAGCCGAGGAAGGTCTCGAACGGAATGTCGAAGCCGTCCTTATCGTATTTCTCGCCGCAGACCGGACAGAGCCTGTCCGGCATATCGGCCCCGCAGCCATAGCTTCCGTCGGTTACGAATTCGGTATTCTTGCACTTGGGGCAGCGGTAATGCGGCGGAAGAGAATTGACCTCAGTTATTCCTGACATATACGCCACTATCGAGGAACCTACGCTGCCTCGGCTTCCGACGAGGTATCCGTGCTCCAGCGAGTCGTGAACGAGCTTCTGCGCCGACATATATATTACGTCGTAGTGGCGGGAGAGGATGTCGTGCAGCTCCTGCTCAACCCGGCTTGAGACTGTCTCCGGCGGATTCTCTCCGTATAGCTCGTGCATCCTGCCGTAAACGAGGCTTTTAAGCTCCTCCTCGGAGTTCTCGATCTTCGGCGCAAAGAGCTTGCCCGCGGGAGGCAGGGGCCTCACCTGCTCGATCATATCCGCTATCTTATTCGGATTGTCAATAACGAGCTCCCTTGCCCTTTCTCCGAAATACGAAAACTCCTCGAGCATTTCGTCCGTCGTTCTGAAGTAGATGGGCAGCGGCTTGTCCGCGTCGTCGAACTCCTTGGCAGTCAGAAGTATGTGGCGGAAGATCTCGTCCTCCGGGTCGAGGAAATGCACGTCGCCGGTCGCGACGGTCATCTTGCCGAGCTCATCGCCAAGCTCGACTATCCTGCGGTTCAAGTCCTTAAGCTCATCCTCGTTTTTCGCCTTCGGCTTTTCGCCGCGCAGCATAAAAGCGTTATTGCAAAGGGGCTGTATCTCAAGGTAATCGTAGAAACTCGCAATCCTTCTCTGCTCTGCTCTCGACTTATGCTCGACTATCGATTGAAAAACCTCGCCCGCTTCACAGGCTGAGCCGATAATAAGGCCTTCGCGGAATTCTGTCAAGAGGCTCTTAGGCATTATCGGATTTCGCTTCAGGAATTCGAGGTGGCTTTTGGTAACGATTCTATAGAGATTTTTAATGCCGGTCTGGTTTTTTGCGAGCACAATTATGTGCATCGGCTTAAGGCGGCGAGAGTGCGCCGCAGTCTTTCTCTTTGGCAGTATATAGCCGTTTACCTCAGAGAGCCGGCCAATCCCCTCGCGCTTCATTCTCTCAAAAAGCTTCACCGCGATAAGTCCGCAGGTAAAAGCGTCGTCCGACGCCCTGTGATGCTCAAAGTCGGGAAGCTCGAGGGCAAAAGCGGCGGTATCGAGCTTGTGGTTTTTAAGCTGAGGCTGCATCGCCTGTGAGAGCGAAAGCGTGTCGATGAAGGTCGGCGCAAAATCTATCCCGCATCTTATCGAAGCCTCGTCGATAAAGCCTATGTCGAAATTCGCGTTATG
>CACXBO010000057.1 GCA_902765975.1 Oscillospiraceae bacterium | reverse complement strand
GTTCTGGAGCTCAGAGCTGCCGGAGCTCATCATATCGGCGGAGCTCGGAGCAAAGGCGAAGATAGAGCGATTGAAGGAGCCTGAGCCGGAAAAGCCGCCGTCTGCGCCAGAGCCGGAGAAAACGGAGGAGAAGCCGCGTGAAGAGGAACCTTCCGAAACTGAAAAGCCTGAGCAGGAGACTTCAGAGCCCGGCCTTGTGTACAGATCGGATACCGAAAAGCCGGAAACGAAAACAGATGAAGCGCCCGAAACAGCCGAGGCGGACGAAAAGCCGGAGATGGGCGGCAGACTCTCCGCAAGCGAGATCGAGATAAAGAACAAAACGGACTACTCGCCGGATATCGAAGAGCTTCTCAACTCAGACATAGACCTTCGCGGCCGTACAGTGCTGATAATTCACTCCCACGCGACGGAGGCGTATATGCCGTCGGGAGAGGATGATTACGTCGCCTCCGACCCGTTCAGAACGCTGAACGGAGAGCAGAATGTGGTGAAGGTCGGGGAAGTGCTGAAGGCAGTGCTTGAAGCTCGGGGCGTTAAGGTCATCCACGACACGGGGCTTTACGACTATCCGAATTATAACGTAAGCTATTCGCGGGCTCTGACCGGGATTAAAACGGATATATCCGAGTTCCCGGAAATAGGCGTCGTTATCGACCTGCACCGCGACGCGCTTGAGGGCAAGGACGGAACCGTGTATAAGACCGTAGCGGACGTGGGCGGCGAGCCCTGCGCTCAGGTGGGCTTTGTGGTCGGCACGAATGCCTCCGGGCTCAAGCATCCGAATTGGGAGAAGAACCTCGCCTTCGCTCTGAAGGTCCAGTATACGATGTGCGATAAATATCCCTCCCTCGCCCGCCCGATAAAGATAAGCAGATACAGATACAATCAGCATATGACCGAGGGTTCGCTCATTGTAGAGGTGGGCTGTACTGGCAATTCACTGAAGGAGGCGATAGCCGCAGTTAAGTATTTCGGCGACTGCCTCGCCGACGTGCTGACCGCGTAAATGATATGGTAGTGCCCGGAGGAAACGCGCCTCCGGGCATTTTTATATCATTTCTTTCGCTTTCTCAATGAGAGCGGCTTTTTCGTTTTCGCATTCCTCGTCGAGGACGGCGTCGAGGAGGGCGGAGAGTATCTCGCCGACCTTTTTCCCGCGCGGTACGCCGAGCGCCATTATATCGTCGCCGGAAACGGCGAGGCTTCTGAGACTTGGACACTCGCCCTCGCTTTGCACCTCGCGCAAGATAGCTTCTATCCCGTCCGCGTCCGACCACGGCCGTTCGAGACTAAGCTCGCTAAGCGCCGAGGCGTCCGCACGTTTTACGTCCAATAGCCGCTCAAGCTGCCTGCTTCCGAGGCGGGAAAGCCACCTTCTGACGTTTTTCTTCGTATGCAGGATATAGAGATCGTGCCTCTTGACGAGCTCCGCAATATCTTTTATCTCCGCCGAGGTGAAACGCAGTCTCGCAAGAGCCGCCCGAGCAAGCTCCTCGCCCGCTGCGGCGTGGCCGTAGAAATGCCCCGTTCCGTATTCATCCGCAAAAAATGTTGAGGGTTTTCCAACGTCGTGCAGAAGTATCGCCATCGCTGTCACGCCGTCGCCGCCCTTATAGCTGCCGAGAGCGCGGACGGAGTGCCCGTAAACGTCGTATTTATGGAACTTGCTTCTCTGCTCAAAGCCTATAGCCGGTTTCAGCTCCGGTACGATGACCGAAATAACGTCCGGATATTCAAGAAGCACGCGTTCCGCTCCCGCTCCCGTCACGAGCTTCAAAAGCTCAACCCTTATGCGCTCTCCCGCTATTTTATCGAGGTCGCCCGCCATTTTATGCACTGCCGAGGCGGTCGCGCCGTCTATCTTAAAGTCGAGAACGGATGCGAATCTGAGGGCTCTCAGTATTCTCAGAGCGTCCTCGGAAAACCGCTTTTCCGGCTCGCCCACGCAGCGGATTATCCCCGCCGCAAGGTCGCTTCCGCCGCCGAACGGGTCTATTATCTCACCGGAGAAGGGATCCCACGCCATCGCGTTCACGGTAAAATCACGGCGCGCGAGATCCTCTTCGAGGTTTGCGGTGAAGCTTACGCTCTCCGGCCGCCTGTGGTCTGAGTACTCGCCGTCAACGCGGTAGGTCGTGACCTCATAGCTCCCGTCGCCGGCGATGACCGTCACCGTGCCGTGCTTTATCCCGGTCGGAACGGTACTTAGATCGGAAAAAAGAGCTTCGACCTTTCCGGGAAGGGCGCTCGTCGTTATATCCCAGTCCTCCGGCGCCTTGCCGAGCAGGGCGTCTCTCACGCAGCCGCCGACGGCGTAAGCCTCGAAGCCGGCGCCGCGCAGCCGCGATATTATCAGCTTTGCCCCCTCCGGAGCCGCAAGCTTCATTCTGAGGCCTCCTTTTCCGCTATTTTGCGCCTTGAATCAGCCTCCAGCTCGCGCCTCAGCTCCTTCGTGAAGGCGAAATGCGCGCTCTCCCTCTGCCCGTAATTGAGCTGGAGCTCGTATTCGAGCGGAAGCCAGGTCGAGATATCCGCCTCGTTGTGGCTGAGGAGAGCCTCACATTTGTCGAGCGCCTTCATAAACCTCGCCTCCGGCGTCTCCATAGCGTCAAGCTCAGAAAAAAGCTCTCTAAGCTCCGCGCCCTCTCGCTCCGGAAGCAACGAGCAGAGCTCCTCTATCGCCTCGCGCTCGGTCTTGCGGTCATCTTCCGTTTTTACGAAGGCGGGTATGTCGCCCGTAATCGCCTCTCCGAGATCGTGAACGAGAGCAAGACGCACGGCCTTGTCCTTATCGAGCTCAGGCTCCTCGTTCGCTGCGAGCATAGTCATAAGCGCAAGACGCCATGAATGCTCGGCAACGCTCTCGACTCTGCCGGAGCGCATCACGTTATGCCTCGGAGTCATCTTCAACCTTTCTATTAAATCCAGAAATGAAATAAGCTCTCGCGCCGTCATAAGAACAGCTCCTTTTTAAAAAGCGGAGGCACAGCCTCCGCTTTAACTTTTTTATCGGTTGTAATCGTTCATCGCTTTATCGACGCCTTCGGAAACTATCCCGTCGATAGCGTCGGAGGCTCTGCGCGCCGCCGCGAAAATCTCCACGGCGTCCGCGTCGCGGAACGGTGACAGCACCCAGTCGATCATATCGTGCTCCGGCTTGCCTACTCCGAGCTTTATGCGCGGGAAGCCGTCGCCGCCGCACCTTGCGATTATATCCTTGAGCCCGTTGTGTCCGCCTGCGCTGCCGCTTCGCCTTATCCTGATGCGACCGAGGTCGAGAGTAACGTCGTCGGAAACGACGAGAACGCGGTCGAGCGGCACTTTATAGAAACACATCGCCTCGTGTACCGCCTTGCCGGACTCGTTCATAAAAGTCTGCGGCTTCATAAGGAAAAGCCTCTCGCCGCAGGTCTCGGCCTCGCCCGTGAGAGCGTGGAACTTGAGCCTGTCGATCCTGACGCCCTTTTTCTTCGCATACTCCTCCGCTGTTATAAAGCCGGCGTTATGCCGCGTCATAGCGTATTTCGGGCCGGGATTTCCGAGAAATACCACGATCCAGGAGTACTTGCCCGGCTTTTTGAAAAACATATCAGTTGAAGAGGGCGCTCAGAGCTATCTCGGCGTAAACGCGCTCGATAGCCTCGCCGAAGATGGGGGCGACGGAGAGGAACTTGATCTTTTCGTGCTTTTTGGACTCGATTTCGGGGATAGTGTCGAGAAGCACGAGCTCCTTGATGTAGCTCTTGTCGATGCGCTCTATAGCGGGACCGGAGAGCACTGCGTGGCTGGCGCAGGCGTAGACCTCCTTGGCTCCGCCGATCTCAACGAGGGCTCTCGCCGCGCCGCAGAGAGAACCGGCAGTATCGACCATATCGTCGAAGAGGATGACGTTCTTGCCCTCGACCTCGCCTATGATGTTCATAACCTCGGACTGATTTGCGCGCTCGCGGCGCTTATCGACTATCGCAAGGTTCATGCCCATCTTATGCGCGAAGTTGCGGGAGCGGGCGACGCTTCCGACGTCGGGTGAAACGACCATCGTGGTCTCGGAGTTCGGCCCGAAAATATCGAGATAGTATCTTGCGAAAATCGGCATACCGACGAGGTTGTCCACGGGGATATCAAAGAAGCCCTGTATCTGAGGGGCGTGGAGGTCCATAGTGAGTATGCGGTCTGCTCCCGCGCTCGTTAAGAGGTTGGCAACGAGCTTTGCGGAGATGGGATCGTGGCTCTTCGCCTTCCTGTCCTGCCTCGCATAGCCGAAGTAGGGCATAACGGCGGTGATTCTTCCGGCGCTCGCCCTGCGGCAGGCGTCGATCATAACGAGAAGCTCCATAAGGTTATCGTTTACGGGATTGCAGGTGGACTGGATGAGAAACACATCGCAGCCGCGAACTGTCTCATACAGAGAAACAGAGCACTCACCGTCAGCAAAATGCGTTACCTGCATATCTCCGAGATGCGTGCCCATGTGCTTGGCAATATCCTCAGCCAGCTTGCGGTTGGAGTTGCCGCAGAATATCTTTATTTCCTTGCCGTGTGAAATCATTGGAATTTCCCCCAATTAGATATTTTGATACCGTACAAGCTGATTATACCAAATTCCATAAAAAAGAAAAATAGGAAAATAGAAAAACAAAGTAAAAAATTGACGAATTTTTCGCCCGCGATTACAGCAAAATGCAAAAAGCGCAGTCAAGCTTGAAAGGCGGGCGGGTTTCTGCTATACTGTGTGCAATAAAAAACCGAAAGAGGTAGCTGAGTTGGAGGATATTATTCTTTTGAAGCACGGAGAGATCGTGCTGAAGGGTCTCAATAAGAGGATATTCGAGGATAAGTTTATGGCGAACGTGCGCAGGAGGCTTCGCGGTCTCGGCGACTTCCGCGTTTACACAGTCCAGTCGACGACCTACGTTGAGCCTCAGAGCGACGCCTGCGATATGGACGCCGCTCTCGACGCTATGAAGACTGTTTTCGGCGCCGTCGCCATAAGCCGCGCCGCCGCCTGCGAAAAGGATAAGAATGCGATATTTGAGACGGCGATGGCGTATCTCGGTCCAGCTCTCAAAAAGGCGAAGAGCTTCAAGGTCGAGACAAAACGCTCAGACAAGAGCTTTCCGATGACGAGCATCCAGCTCTCGCAGTACGTCGGCGGGCTCCTTGCGGACGCCTTTCCCGGCTGCAGGGTGGACGTACACAGCCCGGAGCTCACGGTCAACGTCGAGGTGCGCGACTATTCTGCATACGTCCACGGTGTGCCGATAGAGGGCGCGGGCGGAATGCCGGTCGGCTCGAACGGCACGGCGGTTTCGCTCCTGTCCGGAGGTATCGACAGCCCCGTCAGCACCTATATGATGGCAAAGCGCGGGGTACATATTATCCCGGTCCACTTCTTCTCCTTCCCCTATACCTCCGAGCTTGCTAAGGAGAAGGTGATAACTCTCGCAAAGCTCGTCGCCCCATACTGCGGCAGGATGACTCTCGAGATAGTCCCATTCACCAGGATACAGGAGGAGATAAGGGACAAATGCCCGGAGGAATACTTTACGATAATCATGCGCCGGTTTATGACGCGCATATCCGAGAAGATAGCCCTCTCAAACGGAGCCTCCGCCATCGTAACGGGCGAGAGCCTCGGTCAGGTCGCAAGCCAGACCATGCAGGCAATGGCGGCGACAGAGGAGTGCGTATCTCTTCCCGTCATCCGTCCCCTCGTCTGCCTCGACAAATCGGAGATAGTCAAAATAGCCCGCAGGATAGGCACCTTCGATACCTCCATTCTGCCCTATGAGGACTGCTGCACGGTATTCACCCCGCGTCACCCGAGGACGAAGCCGCAGATAGACGAGGTGCTTGAGGTCGAAAAAGCCCTCGACGTTGAAGCGCTCGTGAACGAGGCGTTTATGAATATCGAGCGGGTGGTGATCTCCAAATGAGAGCGGAGATAATTTCTGTCGGCACTGAGCTCCTTTTAGGCAGCGTCGTCAATACCGACGCCGCCGACATTTCGCGTATGCTGTCCGAGCTCGGTATCGACGTTTTCTATCACACCGTCGTCGGAGACAACCCCGAAAGGCTCGCCGGCGTGATAGCTCTTGCCAAAAGCCGCTCCGACCTGATAATAACGACGGGCGGTCTCGGTCCCACCTGCGACGATCTCACGAAGAGCGCGCTCGCCGCGGCGTTCGGAAAGAAGCTGATCTTCAATGAGGAGGCCGCGGAGGTCATCCGCCGCTACTTTGCGGACAGGCTGCCCGGCGCTGAGATAACGGAGAATAATTACCTGCAGGCTTATCTGCC
>CACXBO010000056.1 GCA_902765975.1 Oscillospiraceae bacterium | reverse complement strand
TCCGCCTTCAAGAGTGAACGGCGACGGGAGGCTGAGGCGCAGAAGCATATCCTGCTCCGCGAGAGAAAGAAACTCCGAGCTCGTCCATATCCCGCGTTCATAAGCGCGGGAGGCGAGCTCGGTCATTCGGTTTTTGAAAAGGGAATCCTCCTGCATTGAGCTCCTCCGTTATGCTCCGCCCAAAAGCGGCTGGTCGAAGCTGTAAAGCGCCTCGTTTATCTCCGCTATATCGTATATGCCGCGGCTTATGAAAAACTCAATGATGATATCGAATTTGCTTGAGCGGCTCAGAGCGTAGCCCGCCTTCATAAGAAGCTCTCTCGCCTCTTCTATCGGAAGCTCGAGGGCTATCGAAAAGGCTATCGCCGTCGGTTTTGACGGACGGTAATGAATGTCGCTTCTTATCTTGGAAAACAGCTTCCTGTCCACGTTCGCTTTTTTATAGCACTTCGAGTCCGTCCAGCCGCGCTCGTCTATTTTGCGAAGGAGCATCTGGGAAAAGCTCTCGTCGATCGTTCTGAGCTCCGCCTCAAGCCCAACCGGCGCCTCGGCTTCACAGGAAGGCGCGGCTCCTGCGCATTTTGCGGCGGCGTCGGCTTTAAATGCGCCGCTGCGCCTGTTCGCGCACGAGGGAGCCGCAGCGAAAAAAGGCGGGCGCTCTATCAGCCTCTCGTCTATATAGCGCTTTATCTCGGCGCGCAATCCGTCGGAAATCCCCTCTCCGGTAACGGAGAGGGGCGGGTTCTTTTTGAACAGCATTATTTATTTATCTGGACGAGCTTTTCACGAAGCTCGGTCTCGATCCTGCCCAGCTCGACCTCTGCGGCGCGGCGCTTTGCGGCTCCGTCTGCCTGGATAGAGCGGACCTCCTCGAGCGTGTCGATAAGGGTCTGGTTGGTGTTCTTGAGGGTCTCAAGATCGACGATGCCGCGCTCGGATTCCTTGGCGACCTCGATCGAGCCGATCTTGAGCGCCTCGGCGTTCTTGCGGAGAAGCTCGTTCGTTACATTGGTGACCTCGCGCTGAGCCTCCATCGCCTGCTGGGAGTGGTGCATACCGAGGGCGAGGACCATCTGGCTCTTCCAGAGAGGAATGGTGTTGACGAGGCTGGTCTGAATCTTCTCGACCATAAGCGTGTCGTTATTCTGGATGAGCCTGATCTGCGGGCTCATCTGGATGGAGATCATACGGGTGAGCTCAAGGTCGTGTATCTTCTTGTCGAAGCGGCTTATCATGTTCTGATAGTCGTTGACCGCCTGAGCGTCCTCGGGGAGCCCGGAATGACGCGCCTTTTCCTGAAGCTGCGGAAGCACTACCTCCTCGCACTCCTTGAGCTTCTTCTTTCCCGCGAGGATGTACATAGTCAGCTCCTTGAAATACTGCTGGTTCAGGCCGTACATCTTGTCGAGAGTGGAAACGTCCTTGAGAAGGGTGACCTGATGCTGCTCAAGAGCGTCGCATATCTTGTCCACGTTGACCTCCGCCTTGTCGTACTGAGCCTTCAGCGTGGCGATCTTGTTTTCGGCCTTTTTGAAGAGACCGAGGAAGCCCTTCTTCTCCTCCTCGCCGTAGTTGAAGCCCTTGAGCTCGACGACAAGATTGGAGAGCATTCCGCCCACCTCGCCCATATCCTTGGTGCGGACGCTGTTGAGAGTAGTGCCGGAGAAATCGGCTATGTTCTTCTGGCTTGAAGCGCCGTACTGAAGGATGGCGTTGGAATCGGTTATGTCTATCTTCTCCGCGAAGTCGTTAACAAGCTTTAGCTCCTCGGCGCTGAGCTGAGACTCCTCAGCCTGCGTAGCCGTCATCGCGGGAGCCTTTTCCTCGGCTATCGCCTGCGCGACGGCAGCCTGAGCGGCGGGGGTCGTCGGTGTGGAATTGAAGGTCAGGGTCGGCACGTAATCAAGGTTGGTATCGGTCATTTTAGCTCGTTCCTTTCGTGTGTGATTAAGTGATACTATTTTATTATTTGCATTTGCTAAAGTCAAGGATAATCTTATCTCAGCCGCAGCCTTGCGTGCGTTTTCTCCCGCCGCCTGTGAAAAGCGGAAAACTCGGGTCTTGTACCTTCGGGCTTATATGTGCTACAATACTCGCGAGGTGATAATTATGCGAGAGATAGCTTCGGAACTGATAACCGAGACCGTGGAGCGGCTTTGTGTCGAGGCCTGCACGTATCTCGGCGGGGATATGAAGGCTGCGCTCAGAAAAGCGAAGAGCGAAGAGACCTCGCCCGCCGCCCGCGCCGCGATGGAGGATATAGTGAACAATTTCGAGTGCGCCGCAAGCGAGGGGCTGCCTATCTGTCAGGATACAGGCATGACCGTCGTTTTCGCGGATATAGGTCAGGACGCGCACATTACGGGTCCATTTGAGGACGCTGTCAACGAGGGAGTGCGCCGCGGCTACACCGTCGCCTGCCT
Organism: Oscillospiraceae bacterium; assembly: GCA_902765975.1. Taxonomy (GTDB): domain Bacteria; phylum Bacillota; class Clostridia; order Oscillospirales; family Oscillospiraceae; genus RUG626. Next base: position 2,555 of record CACXBO010000056.1, on the reverse strand, counting down.
TCGCAAAAGCGTCGTCTGCGACCCCTTCCGCCGCGTGAATACCGGGGACAACACTCCCGCGGTGATACATACGAGGCTCGTGCCGGGCGACAGGATAAAGCTCACCGTAGCGCCGAAGGGCTTCGGAAGCGAAAATAAGAGCGCAATGAAGATGTTCCTTCCCTCCGCTCCTCTCTCCGACTTCGAGGATTTCATAGTCGGGACCGTCAAAACGGCGGGAGGCGACCCCTGCCCGCCCATTGTGCTCGGCGTAGCTATAGGCGGCACGGTCGAGGCCTGCGCTCTCGCGGCGAAGCGTCAGCTTGCAAGACCGATAGACGAGGAGAATCCCGACCCGTTTTATGCGGAGCTTGAGTCGCGCCTCCTATCTCGCATTAACGCTCTCGGCATAGGGCCGCAGGGCTTCGGCGGAAAAACCACCTGTCTCAAGGTCAATCTTGCAGCCCTGCCATGCCACATAGCCGGAACGCCCTGCGTCGTAAACGTCGGCTGCCATGCGACGCGGCATGCGGAAGCCGTTATTTGAAATATTCAACAAATATTCATAAAATTTTTCATAAAAACTGTTCACTTCTCCAAAGCTCCGTGTTATAATGCAGATGGGGGAGGAGCACTTCTCCCGACAGGACCCCAAAAGAAAGGAGCAGCAGCAATGAGGTTTACGTTTACCGAAAAAAAGATCCAGACGTCCGACGCTTTGAGGGAGTATGCCGAGAAAAAGATCGGCAAGCTCGACCGCTTCTTTAAGGAGGAATCCGATACCTCAGTCACGTTTTCCCTTGAGCGTGGCCGCCACATCGCGGAGGTCACGCTGAGAAACAACGGAATGTTCTACCGCGTAAGCGAGGCGACCGGAGATATGTACGCATCCATTGATTCCGCCGTCGCGTCGATCGACAGGCAGATCAGGAAGAACAAGACCCGCCTTGAAAAGCGTCTGCGCGAGGGCGCGCTGAATCAGCTTGAAGAGCCCGCCGTAGTCGCATCCGACGATGCCGAGGAGGAGGATGAATTCAAGATCGTCCGCACGAAGCGCTTCTCCATCAAGCCGATGGCTCCCGAGGAAGCGATACTCCAGATGAATCTGCTCGGTCACGAGTGGTTCGTCTTCAAAAACCAGAATAACGACGAGCGTGTCGCCATAGTTTACAAGCGCAAATCCGGCGGCTACGGTCTTATCGAAGATACCTGATAAATCAAGGCTTCCGGGGGCTTTCCGCCCCCGGTTTTTTCTTTGCTGTGGGGGAAAACCTGCGTTTTTGCCGTTATTATTGCATAAAAAGGCGCAGACGTTCCGTCTTTTTCGGTTAATTCGTGAAAAATTCGCTTTTCCTATTGATTATTGAGAAAAAATGGCTATTATACACATTGTAAGTCACAAAACCAATATAATTCAATCCGAATGGAGGATAATCATCATGGAAAAGAAGACCAAGACCGCCGCGAAGAAGGCTGAAGAGGTCGTTGAGAAGGTCCAGGAGACCGTTAAGACCGAGGCCAAGAAGGCTGAGAAGGCTGTCAAGGAGACCGCTAAGAAGGCCGAGACCGCAGTTAAGAAGGCTGTCGCTCCCAAGGAGACCGTTTACGTTCAGTTCGCCGGCTCTGAAGTCGACGTCAAGGCTCTTGTCGACGCCGCCAAGGCCGAGTTCAAGGCAAACAACACGAACGCAAAGATCGCCGACCTCAAGGTCTATGTTAAGCCTGAGGAGCATGCCGCCTACTACGTCGTCAACGGCGACGTTAACGGCAAGGTTTGCTATTGATCTGCTGAGCGCACAACACCGAGCCGCGGCTGAGGAATCAGCCGCGGCCTTTTTATTTCCTGCTAAAAATCCATTGACATTCCGCAGCGCGGAGAATATTATTTATCGGAAACTGTCAGAACCGGGTCGGAGATTATCATGCATGGCTTATTAAGAAAAAGAGAAACGATAATGACGGAGGGCTCGATCGCGGGCCACCTGATAAGATTCAGCCTGCCGCTCATGGTGGGCTATATATTTCAGCAGCTATACAACACGGTCGATACAATAATAGTTGGCAAATACGTCTCGATGCAGGCTCTTGCCGCGGTAGGCTCGACGGGCAACGCCATCTACACACTTATCGGCTTCTTTATGGGCTTTTCCGTCGGCGCGGGCGTTGTTATAAGCCAGCACTACGGCGCAAGGGAGGCGGACAAGGTACACGAGGCCGTGCACACCGCCATGACTCTCGCCCTCATCTTCGGCGTCGCCTTTACAGCTCTCGGCTTTTTCGGCTCGCCCATTATGCTCAGACTGATGAAAACGCCTGCCGACGTTTACGGCGACGCGCTCACCTATATGCGCGTCTATTTCTCCGGCGCTCTCGGACTTCTCGTATATAACCTCGGCTCGGGGATACTGAACGCCGTCGGCGACTCGCGCCACCCGCTCATTTTCCTCGTCGTTTCCGCCTTCCTGAACACGGGGCTCGACCTGCTCTTTGTTATCAAATTCAAGATGGGCATTGTGGGCGTCGGGCTTGCGACGGTCATAGCGGAGCTTGTGAGCGCCTGCCTCGTGCTGATGACT
>CACXBO010000055.1 GCA_902765975.1 Oscillospiraceae bacterium | reverse complement strand
GCCGCCGAGCTGGAGGACTCCATATTCGCCTACCGCGAGCTTCTAATGCAGGACGGGCTCGAGATAAGCTACGAGCCCGCCGACGAGGAGCTCCCGCTCATAAACGGCGACCCGGAGAGACTGAGGCAGGTGTTCTTCAACATTTTCGACAACGCCGCTAAATACGCCTCAGAGGGCAAAAAGATAGTCGTTACGACGGCGACGACAGGCGACAGAGTGATACTCAAATTCCGCGATTACGGACCGGGCATACCGGAGGACGAGCTCGACAAGGTCAAGATGCGCTTCTATAAGAGCAGCTCGAAAAAGCGCGGAAGCGGCATAGGCCTCGCCGTCTGCGACGAGATAATAAAATTCCACGGCGGCACGCTCACCCTTGCAAACGCTGAGGGCGGCGGTACTGAGGTGACTATAACCCTACCTGCCGCGGAGACAGGCTGAGTGTCCGCGTTATTGTACAGATATCCCAGTATAATAAGTAATAAAGGAAGTTTACGTATGAGTGAAACGAAGAGCTGTTCCGCCTTCAAGACCTCGATAGGCGGGCAGGCGCTGATGGAGGGCATCCTGATGCGCGGGCCGAAAAAGGAGGCAATAGTCGTCCGAAAGCCGGACGGGACTTTGGAGGAGAAGGTCGAGGAGGTCACGAGCCCGAAGGATAAGTTCGCGCCCTTCGGCTGGCCGCTTATTCGCGGCAGCGTCAACTTCGTCGATACGATGATCAAGGGCGTCAAGGCTCTGACCTACTCCGCATCGTTTGTTCCCGAGGACGACGGCGAGCCGGATAAGTTCGACAGGTGGATAGAAAAGCATTTCTCCGCAGAGAAGGCGCAGAAGATAATAATAGGCATTTCTGTAGTTATCGGGATCGCCTTTTCCGTGGGGCTGTTCATCCTGCTTCCCACCGTTCTCGCAGGGCTTTTTTATAAGCTTGTCGAGAGCCGGATACTGAGAAATCTCATCGAGGGTCTTATCAGAATAGGGATATTCCTGCTCTATATGATACTCGCCTCGAAAATGAAGGAGATAAAGCGGGTCTGGATGTACCACGGAGCGGAGCATAAGACGATCTTCTGCTATGAGGCGGGGCTCCCGCTCACGGTCGAGAACGCGAGGATACAGTCGAGGCTGCACCCGCGCTGCGGAACGAGCTTTATGATAATAGTGATGGTGGTAAGCATACTCGTTTTCTCCGTTGTCAATCTGGAGAGCGTTTGGCTGCGTATGGCGCTGAGGCTTGCGCTCCTGCCCGTTACCGTCGGGATAAGCTACGAGCTCATCAAATATGCGGGAAGGCACGACAACCGGTTTACGAGGATCATTTCGGCGCCGGGCAAGGCGCTCCAGCTCATAACGACGCAGGAGCCGGACGACTCGATGCTCGAGGTGGCGATAAGGTCTCTCGAGCTTGTAAAGCCGGAAGAGGCGGGAACGGATAACTGGTGATAAGGCGGGGCGATCAAAATTAAGACGTATAACGATCTCTATCTGAATGCGAGAAAGAGGCTGAAGGCCGCCGGAGTGGAGGCTTACGACCTTGAGGCGCGGCTTATGATAAGCGCGGTAAGCGAGAAGTCGCGCGAGCAGTTCTTTCGCGACCTGAAGCTCTACGCCCTCGGAGACACCGAGGAGAGAGTGGAAAAAATGACAGAGCGCAGGATAGCGGGCGAGCCGATAGCCTACATACTCGGAGAGTGGGAGTTTATGGGGCTTCCGATGAAGGTCAGCGAGGGGGTTTTAATACCCCGCGCCGATACGGAGACTCTCGCGGAGCTTGCGATAAAGCTGCTTCGCGCACGGAAGTCCACAGCCGGCGCGAGAGTGCTCGACCTCTGCTGCGGAACGGGCTGCATAGGCATTTCCATAGCCTCGGCAGTTGCGGACGCGAGGATCGTGCTCGTTGACAACTCGCTTCGCGCCCTCAGAACGGCGAGGCAGAACGTGATAAGAAACTCCGTGCAGAGGAACGTGACGGTCATTGAGTCCGACGCTCTGGCTCAGCCTCCGATGCTGCTCGGAAGATTTGATATAATCGTATCAAATCCGCCGTATATACCCACGGCGGAGATACCGACTCTCGACAGCTCGGTGAAGGATTTCGAGCCGCGCGAGGCTCTCGACGGAGGCAAGGACGGCCTCGATTTCTACCGCGCGATAATCCCGCGCTGGACGGAGATACTGCGCGAGGGCGGCTGCGTGCTCTTTGAGTGCGGCGAGGGTCAGGCGGCGAAGGTAAGCGCTATGCTCTCCGAGAGGGGCTTTACGACAGCCTGCCACAAGGACGCGGCGGGCGTCGACAGAGTCGTCGCCGGCGTGAAGAGGTAATAATTTATATTCACATATGGAGGAAGTAGAAATGGCAGAAAAGAAGAAAGCGGTCGCGGCGTCGGTGCTTCCCGACAGCGCGGAGGATAAGAAGAGAGCGCTTGAGAGCGCGATAAGCCAGATCGAGAAGAGTTACGGTAAGGGCAGCATAATGCGCCTCGGAGCAGGTATGCAGGTGAACGTGGAGGCTCTGCCAACGGGCTCGCTCTCCCTCGACCTTGCGCTCGGCATAGGAGGAGTCCCCAAGGGCAGGATAATCGAGATCTACGGGCCGGAGTCGTCCGGTAAAACGACTCTCGCCCTGCATATGGTAGCTTCGGCGCAGAAGAACGGCGGCGAGGCTGCGTATATCGACGTTGAGCACGCCCTCGAGCCGGCTTACGCCCGCGCCGTCGGAGTCAATATAGACAACCTGCTCATCGCACAGCCGGATACCGGAGAGGACGCGCTCTCGATAACGGAGACTCTCGTGCGAAGCGGGGCAGTCGATATCGTCGTCGTCGACTCGGTCGCAGCTCTCGTGCCGAGAAGCGAGATAGAGGGCGAGATGGGCGAATCCTCCGTCGGAGTCCTTGCAAGGCTTATGAGCCAGGCGCTCAGAAAGCTGGCGGGCGTCATATCCAAGACGAACTGCATCGTTATCTTTATCAATCAGCTCAGAGAGAAGATCGGCGTTATGTACGGCAACCCGGAGACGACTCCCGGCGGCCGCGCCCTCAAATACTTCGCCTCCGTCCGCATAGACGTGCGCCGTATGGAGACCTTGAAGAACGGCACGGAGATGGTGGGCAACCACACAAGGGCGAAGATCGTGAAGAACAAGGTCGCGCCCCCGTTCAAGGAGGCGGAGTTCGATATTATGTACGGCGAGGGCATCTCGAAAATAGGCGAGATAGTCGATCTTGCAGTCAAGCTCGATATAATCGAGAAGGGCGGCGCGTGGTATACCTACGGCGAGACCAGAATACAGGGACGCGACGGCATGAAGCAGTTTTTGAAGGACTATCCCGACGTGGCGGACGAGATAGAGGCGAAGATAAGGGCGAACGCATATAAGCTTATGACTCCGCAGGCGAAGATAGCGGCTCAGGCCGCGGGCAGAGCCGTCGATATCTCCGCGGAGGACTTCGAGGGCTGATGAAGCTTATAAAGCTTGCCCGCTCCGCAAAAGACGCGGACAGGTGGTATGCAGACCTTGAGTCCGGCGAGAGCCTTAAAATCGACACGGGCGCTGTCGCCGAGCTCTCGCTCTTCTCCGGCAGGGAGCTTTCGGAGGACGAGCTTGAGAGGCTCAGGGCGCTCGCATCGCGCTTCTGTGCGAAGGAACGGTCCTTCAGGCTCCTCTCGGCAAGGCAGATGAGCCGGAGAGAGCTTGAAAAAAAGCTCAGGGAAAAGGGCGCTTCCGAGACGGATATAGCCTCGGCCGCCGACCTCATGGAGAGGATCGGCGCGCTGAACGACGGGGAATATGCCTCCGCAATAGTAAGACACTACGCAAAAAAAGGCTACGGAAAAGGCAGAGCTGTCCGGGAGCTTATCCGCCGGGGAGTGCCGAAGGAGCTTTGGGAAGAGGCGCTTTCCGAGCTTCCGGAGGATACGGCGGCGATAGACGCCCTCGTTTCCCGAAGATTGAAGGGAGAGATACCGGAGGGCGGAGAGAAGAAAAAGCTCTGCGATATGCTCCTGCGCCGCGGCTATTCGTGGACGGAGATAAAGGAAGCCCTCGCAAGATACGGGGCGAATACGGAAGAAATCGAGGACGATGAATAATGCCCAAAGTATGCCTGATAAGCCTCGGCTGCGCTAAAAACCTCATAGATTCAGAGGAGATGCTCTCACTTCTCGATCTCGCCGGCTATGAGCTGACGGACGAGCTGTCCGAGGCGGACGCAGCCGTTATTAATACCTGCGCCTTTATAGAATCCGCTCAGTCGGAGGCTATCGAGACTATCCTCAAGGCAGCGACGTATAAGGAGAGCGGAAAGCTGAAAAAGCTCATCGTTACCGGCTGCCTCGCTCAGAGATATAAGGCTGAGCTTCTCAGAGAGATGCCGGAGATAGACGGACTTCTCGGCACGGGAAGCGTTTCGCGTATCGTGGAGGCTATCGAGTCCGCGGAAGAAGAAAAGCCGGAGTTTTACGACGACATAAGCGCGCCGCTCAGAGAGGAGCAGAGGATAGTTTCTACCGGCCCCGCGTGGGCTTATATAAAGGTCGCCGAGGGCTGCAGCCACAACTGCGCCTACTGCGTTATCCCCTCGCTCAGAGGCAGATACCG
>CACXBO010000054.1 GCA_902765975.1 Oscillospiraceae bacterium | reverse complement strand
GAGGCGAGCGTCGGCGGCGGGATACCGATAATCAGACCTATGACCCAGTGCCTCACGGCAAACGAGCTTGACGAGGTATACGGTATACTTAACGGCACGACGAACTACATTCTCACCTCAATGGTGCAGGACGGAACTGCCTTTGATGACGCCTTGAAGGAGGCGCAGCGCCGCGGCTATGCGGAGCAGGACCCGACCGCCGACATAGAGGGACACGACGCGGCGAGGAAGATATGCATACTTGCCGATCTCGCATTCGGGAAGAACGTCGATCCCGATAGGATAAGCGTGAGAGGCATAGCGGGAGTAACGGCAAACGACGTTGAATATGCCCGCAGGCTCGGCTATAAGCTCAAGCTTCTCGGAAGAGCGGTGCGTCTGCCGGACGGAAGAGTGAACGCCTACGTCTCTCCGCATCTCATATCGAAAACGAGCCTACTGTCAAACGTCGACGGTGTTATGAACGGCATAGTAGTACACGGCAACGCCCTCGGCGAGGCTATGTTCTATGGAGCGGGAGCGGGGAAGAGACCGACCGCGAGCGCCGTAGTCGCAGACGTTATCGACGCTGCAAAGCACAGGAAGGCGAGAAAATATATAGGCTGGGATAATTCCGAGGAGGGCTACGTCGCCGACTTTTCAGAGCAGCCGATGCGCTGGTACGTGCGTACAGGCTCGGGCCTACGCGAGATTGGGACGGCGTTCGGCAATCTGAGGCTCATAAGCTATCCGGGCGAATATCCCGGCGCCGGACCGGATGAATACGCATTCGCGACTCCGCGGATGTCTAAGCGCGAGCTCGACGAAAAGCTCTCCGGCTTCGACGTTAGAAGCTTCTTCCCGATACTCGACTGAGACGCAATTCCCCCGAAGGGCATAGAATAAAATGAAATAAACTCCAGATGGAGGCATGGTAAATGGCATTGATCGTACAGAAATTCGGAGGCAGCTCCGTAGCCGACCCGGAAAAGGTTAGGCGCGTGTCCGGCATAATAGCCGAGGCGTACAACGCGGGAAACGACGTGGTAGTCGTTCTCTCCGCACAGGGAAAGACGACGGATAAGCTCATAGCTATGGCGAAGGAGTATAACCCGAATCCGTCTAAGCGCGAGATGGATATGCTCCTCTCAACGGGAGAGCAGCAATCGGTTGCTCTCTGCGCTATGATGCTCCAGTCGATGGGAATACCGGCTATAAGCCTTAACGGCTGGCAGGTCGATTTCAAGACGAACTCTAACTACTCCAACGCCGCTATAAAGAGCGTCGGACAGGAGAGGATCCGCCGCGAGCTTGACGCAAGGCGCGTCGTCCTTGTAACCGGATTCCAGGGCGTCAACAAGTACGACGACATCACGACCCTCGGAAGAGGAGGCTCTGATACGAGCGCGGTCGCTATCGCCGCCGCGATGCACGCCGACCTCTGCCAGATTTACACCGACGTCGACGGCGTGTACACCGCCGATCCGAACAAGGTGAAGGGCGCGAAAAAGCTCGACGAGATAACCTTCGACGAGATGCTGGAGCTTGCCAGCATGGGCGCGAAGGTGCTCCACAACCGCTCCGTTGAGATGGCGAAGCGTTATAACGTAGATTTAGAGGTGCTCTCAAGCTATGAGAGAAAGCCGGGAACAAAAGTCAGGAGGGTAAACAAAGTGGAACAGGCTGAAGTAAGCGGAGTCGCGAAGGACGTAAACGTAGCCCGCATAACTCTTATCGGGATGCAGGATATCCCCGGAATGGCGTTCAGGACCTTCAGATGCCTTGCGAAGGAGAAGATCAACGTAGATATCATCCTCCAGAGCCTCGGCAGAAACGGCATTCAGAACATAACCTTTACCGTGGCGAGAGGCGACGCGGATCTCGCCTGCGACGTGCTCGAGGCGCATATCGACGAGCTTGGATTCTCCGGTCTCGACGTCGATAAAAACGTTGCCAAGGTCAGCATAGTTGGCGCGGGTATGATGCTCACGAGCGGCATCGCCGCCAAGATGTTCGACGCCCTCGCCTCCAGAAAGATCAACATCGATATGATCTCAACGAGCGAGATAAAGGTCTCCGTCCTCGTAAATGAGGACGACGCCGACAAGGCGGTACAGGCCGTACACGACAAGTTCTTCGGCGACTGATAACATAAAATGCTGCCGCCCTCTTCCGCTTTGGGAAGAGGGCGGCTTTTCTCGGCTTCAGAGCCCGATCGTTACCGTTACCGATACGAAATTGAGTATCATATGCAGGAAAATCGCAGGCCAGATGCTTTTGCTCCGCTCGTAGACTCTCGCAAGGCAGAGCCCTGCGGGAATGTAGGTGAGCGTTGTAATGAGGAGCTTCCATGAAAAGCCCGCAAGAAGGAACTGCCATTCGTGATATATGGCGAACATAAGAGCCGATACGACGTAAGCGAGAAGCACGCTCTTCTTCCTTATCGTTCCGAAGACAACTCCGCGGAACAGCACCTCCTCAACGAAGGGCGCGAGCAGAACGGAGACGGCTATCATCGCGTTTTTATTGAGCTTGATCAGCTCGTTGATGCTGTCCTGATTGGGATTCGACGCGTCGGGAAGAAGCTTGGAGATCATGAGGGAGATAAGGAACATCACTAGGTTGTAGACGAAGTAGTATATCGCGATGCTTGAAAGCCCGTCGATGAGATTTGATGTGAAGTTCCTGAACGAAGCTCTCAGATACCTGAATAGGAATATCAGGAGGAAAACGAAGCTTACGGCGTAGTAGACGACGTTGAAGCCCGCCTCCGTATACTTGATTCCCATTGACGGCAGCACGTAGTTATAGAGAGCTGAGAGGATGTATACGAGGGCGAAGGAGTGGACGAAGACCCAGACCCAGCCTATTACGGACTCGGATTTTGACATCGGAAAGGGGAAGCCCTTCTTCATTATTCGGTCACCTTCTTTTTCAGAGTGAACAGCAGATTCATCGCCTCTATGGGCGTTATCGTGTTAAGGTCGGTAGAACGAAGAGTTTCGAGAGCCTCCTCGCCCGCAATGCTCTCAAGAGAGAACTGAGCCTCGTCGATTGACGGGCGGCGTGAGAGAGGAGCGGAGGAGAAGTGACCGGAGGTTAGCTCTGAGAGCACCTTGCCTGCGCGCTTTATAACGGGAGTCGGAACACCGGCAAGGCTCGCGACCTCTATGCCGTAGGAGTCGTCTGCGCCGCCGGGCACAATTTTGCGGAGGAAAATTAGGCTTCCGCCGCGCTTTTTTGCCGTTATGTTATAGTTTTTTACTCCGTCTACCTCGCCCTCAAGGGCGGTGAGCTCGTGATAATGCGTTGCAAACATAGTCTTTGCGCCGAGAGTTTTCTTATCCGCGCAGTATTCGACGACGGCGCGAGCTATCGCCATTCCGTCGTAGGTAGAGGTGCCGCGGCCTATCTCGTCAAGAATGAGCAGGGAACGGAAGGTCGCGTTTTTAAGTATATTCGCAACCTCGGTCATCTCGACCATAAAGGTGGAGCGACCCGCCGTCAGGTCGTCCGATGCGCCGATGCGAGTGAAGACCCTGTCTACGATACCTATGCTCGCCCTTCTTGCGGGGACGAAGGAACCCATCTGAGCCATAAGGACGATGAGAGCGGTCTGTCGCATATAGGTCGACTTTCCCGCCATATTCGGCCCGGTTATAACTGCCGCCGTGCCGAAGAGCCCGCCGAGACGGGCGTCGTTAGGCACGAAAAGCGTTTCCTTCTGCATCAGCTCAACGACCGGATGCCGCCCGTCGGAGATATCAATCACTCCGTCGTCCGCGATATCCGGCCTGACCCAGCCGTTTGATACAGCGCATTCAGCGAGCGACGCGAGAACGTCGAGAGAGGCTGTTTTTCGGGCTGTGTCCTGTATCCTCAGCACCTCGCGGGCAACGCTTTCTCGCAGACGGTTGAAAATGGAGTATTCAAGATCGGCTATTCTATCCTTCGCGCTCAGAAGCTCAGTCTCCAGATTTTTGAGCTCCTCGGTTATAAAGCGTTCGCCGTTTACAAGAGTCTGCTTTCTGATGTAGTCCTCCGGCACGTCGGCTGACTGACTGCGCGGTATCTCAATATAATAGCCGAACACCTTGTTATAGCCCACCTTGAGCTTTTTGCCGGTGCGCTGACGCTCTCTCGCCTCGATAGAGGATAGAGCGTCGGAAGAGTTGCCGAGCAGATCACGAAGCCTGTCCACCTCGGAATCGTAGCCCGACCTGATCATATTGCCCTCGCGTACTGAAAACGGAGGATCGTCGGCAATAACGGTGCCGATGGCGTTTCTGAGATCGGTGAGGAGATCCATGCCGCGAATCTCGGACAAGAAGGTCGAGGTAAAGGGCGCGAGCAGAGAGACGGCTCTTTCAAGCGGCTCGAGGGAGAGCTGAAGCGCGCGGAGATCGCGGGCGTTTCCCGTTCCGTAAACTATCCTGCCGATAAGTCTCTCGATGTCGCCGACGTCCTTCAGCTCCTGCCTTATTTCGCCCCGCGCCATATTATTCTCGAAAAGCTCGGCGACGGCGCTCTGCCTGCGCGTTATCGCGGCAGGCGAGAGAAGCGGACGGGAGACCCATGAGCGGAGGAGCCTTGCGCCCATCGGCGTTTTCGTCTTATCCATCGCCCAGAGAAGGCTGCCCCTTTTAAGCCTGTCGTGTCCGGTATAGATGAGCTCGAGATTTCTTATCGTCTCCATATCGAGCTCCATATACCGCCCGTCGGAATAGAAATCGAGCTTGTTAATGTGATCGAGCACAGTCTTCTGCGTGTCGATGATATAGTCCAGAAGTCCGCCTATCGCGCAGACCGCCTGACTCTCGTTTTCGAGACCGAGCTCGTCGACTGATGCGACGGAAAACTGCTCGGCGACGCGCATAGTGCTCTTCATATAGTCGAAGCGGCTCTCATCCTTGTCGGCAAGGCAGCGGAGACGCTCTCTCAGAAGAAATTCGATATCCGCGTTCTCGGCAGCTGCCTCGTTGAGGACCACCTCTGCGGGAGAGAAGCGGCTCAGCTCGTTGAGTACTCTCGCGCCCTCGGTGGGCGGAAAGCTCCTTGCGCAGATCTCACCGGTCGAGATATCGGCAAAGCAGACGGCGGAACCGCCAGCGTCGATGTAGCAGGAGCCTATGTAATTCGACCTCGATTCGTCGAGCATCGAGGATTCTGTGACCGTTCCCGGCGTGACTATCCGGATAACGTCCCTGTCCACAAGCCCCTTCGCAGTCGCCGGATCCTCCGTCTGCTCGCAGATGGCGACCTTATAGCCTCGCTGAATGAGACGGGATATATATGCCTCCGCAGAGTGGTAGGGGACGCCGCACATCGGTACGCGCTTTTCGGGGTCGTTCTCGCCCCTGTCGCGGGTCGTGAGCATAAGATCCAGCTCGCGTGACGCGGTTTTCGCGTCCTCATCGAACATCTCGTAGAAATCGCCGAGACGAAAGAAGAGGATGCAATCCGAGTGCTGGTCCTTTATTGCGTTGTATTGCCGCATCATCGGCGTATCCTGTGGCATTTATAAGCCCTCCTGTCGTCAGATGAGCTCGCCTGTGAGAGCCCAGGTATTCGAGCCGGTTATTCGCACCTCGCGGAACTGACCGATAAGCTCGGAGCTTCCGCAGAGCCTCACGAGCCTTCCGCCGTCGGTGCGGCTTGTGAGAAGCCCGTTATCCTCCCCGTCTATGAGTACGCGCTCGGCTTTACCGATATAAGCCGCGTGTTTTTCCTCGGATACGGAATTCTGGAGGGCAACGAGGCGGTCAAATCTGTCCTGCTTTTCCGCCCTTGTCGCAGGGTCGGGGAAGGCTGCGGCGGGGGTGCCGGGCCTTTTTGAGTAGATGAAGGTGAAGAGCGCGTCGAAGCGCACCTCCCCGACGAGACTAAGCGTTTCGAGAAAATCCTCCTCGGTCTCGCCCGGGAAGCCCACGATAACGTCGCTCGTAAGCACGATATCCGGCATATAGCTGCGCGCGAGCTTAACGAGAGAGAGGTATCTCTCGCGGTCGTAGGAGCGGTTCATCGCCTTCAGTATCCGGGTAGAGCCGGATTGGAAGGGCAGGTGGATATGCTTGGATATTTTTTCGCACTCCGCCATAGTTCGGAAAAGCTTTTCCGTTGCGTCCTTCGGATGGCTGGTCATAAATCTGATGCGAAACTCGCCAGGTATGGCGTTTATCTCAGCGAGGATATCTGAGAAATCAACGCCGAGCCTGAGGTCGCGCCCGTAGGAATTGACGTTCTGACCGAGGAGCGTTATATCCTTGTAGCCCGCCTTTACGAGAGAGCGCGCTTCGTTTATTATATCGTCCGGCATACGCGAACGCTCTCTGCCGCGGACGTGCGGCACTATGCAGTAGGTGCAGAAATTGTTGCAGCCGTACATGACCGAGAGCCACGCCTTGATCTTCCCGTCGCGGGAGGAAGGCAGACCCTCGGCTATCGCGCCGTCGGATGGAGTTATCTCAAAGACGCGCCCGCCCTCAAAGAGCACCTTTTTAAGAAATTCCGGGAAACGCCATAGCGCGTGCGGCCCGAAGACCATATCAACGTGGCGGTAGGACTCCTTGAGCTTATCCGCCACCGTTTTCTGCTGCGCCATACAGCCGCAGACGGCAATCTTCTGCGAAGGCTTCGCTTTTTTCGTATGCGTAAGCGCGCCGACGTTGCCGTATACTCTCTGCTCCGCGTGCTCGCGGACGGCGCAGGTGTTCATAACGATAACGTCCGCCTCCGCCTCATTCTGCGTCATATCATAGCCCATCTCAATGAGCATACCTCTTATCTTTTCGGAATCCGCCTCGTTCTGCTGGCAGCCGTAGGTATCCACGAGGGCGAGGGGCTTTACGGGAAGGGCGGCGTTTCGCTCCGCAACCTCGGCCATGATATCCCTCTGCGCGCTCAGCTCCTCTTCGGAAATGACTGTTCTCTTATAGCTCACGGTTAATCTCCTGACTCTTTTTGATAATTTAATGTATTTTAACATTTTCCTGTAGATTTTACAATGGTATTTGTGCTATAATCAATTTATTAAATTGGAATAAAATCGCCTTTTTCAGAAAGGGGAGCTGCAATATGAAGAAGCTCGTTATCGACAGAGACGCGATAAAAAACAACCTGAATATAATCAAGACCCGTGCGAGAGGCGTTGAGATAATCGGAGATCTGAGCGCCGATGCCTTCGGAATGGGCATCGTCGAAACGGCGCGTATTCTTAGAAACGAGGGAGTGAAAAGCTTTGCGGTCTCAGACCCGCGCGATGCCGAGAGACTGAGAAATCTCGGCTTTACCGACGAGAGACTTATGATGCTGCGCTCCACCGCCGATTCCGACGAGATAAGGGATCTTATCGAGCTCGGCGTCATTTGCACGGTCGGCTCCTACGACGCAGCAGTGGCCATAAACGGTATTGCCGAGGAGAGAAAGACGGTCTGCGAGGTGCAGATAAAGATAGATTCCGGCCTCGGAAGATACGGCTTTTTGCCAACAGAGACCGATAAGATAGCCTCGATCTTCAGGTATATGCCGAACCTTGCCGTCACCGGAATATTCTCAACCTATTCCCAGTCGGCAAATTCAGAGAGGATAACGAGGCAGGAATACGAGACCTTCAAGGGCGTTCTGGAAAAGCTAACTCAGATGGGATTCGAGGTGGGCTACACGCATATAGCCGACTCTGCGGCCCTATTCAAATACGATTTCGGAACGATGGACGCGGTGCGCGTCGGGACCGCCCTTGCCGGAAGAGTTGCCGGCGGCGCGGTGCCGGGGCTGATGCGCGTCGGCTATATCGAGGCCGGAGTCGAAGAGGTCGGCTGGTTTCCGAAGAAGCACAGGATAGGCGGCCAGAAGCTCAGAAAGCCCGCGAGGCTCGCCGTTCTGAGCGTCGGCTTCTTCAACGGCTTCGGAGTCAACAGAGTGGACTATGAGCGCAGCTTCTGGGATCTTCTCAGATCGAGGAAGAGAAAGCCGACGGTAAGACTTGCGGGAAAGAAAATGAAGATAGTCGGAGAGATAGGGCTTCTTCACACGGTTATCGACGTCACCGATACCGAGTGCAGCGTAGGGGACACCTGCTTCCTCGACGTCGACCCGGTGAACGTCAAGGGACTCTCCAGAACGTATATCTCACATGAGGTAGAAGAATAATGCAAAAGATTTACGAGATGTCTCCGCACCTCGCCGACCTCATCGCTGCGGGCGAGGTGGTGGAGCGCCCGGCTTCCGTAGTTAAGGAGCTCTGCGAAAACTCTATAGACGCGGGAGCGAGAAGCCTCACCGTCGAGATAAGAGACGGAGGCATGAGCTATATCCGCGTTACCGACAACGGCTGCGGTATGAGCCCGGTGGACGCGAAAACTGCGTTCCTGCGTCATGCTACGAGCAAGCTCAGAGACGAGCGCGGTCTCGAGGCTATCGCCACTCTCGGCTTCCGCGGCGAGGCGCTCGCCGCGATCTCCGCCGTAAGCCGCGTTGAGCTTCTCACGCGTGAGAAGGGTGAGGAAACCGGCACGAGGCTTGAGCTCGAGGCGGGAAAGGAGACCCTCTGCGAGCCTGCCGGCTGCCCGGAGGGCACGACGATGATTGTGAAGAACCTCTTCTTCAACACGCCGGCGCGGCTCAAGTATATGAAAAACGACAAGGCTGAGGGCGCGGCGGTAACGGTCGCCGTCACGAGGCTCTGCCTCAGCCATCCTGAGGTGTCCGTCAAATACATAAAAGACGGCAGGGAGGAGATACATACCCCGGGAGACTCGCGGCGCGACTCGGCGGTATACGAGACCCTCGGCAGAGATATAGCGAAGGGTCTTCTCCCGACGGAGCTGGAGGCGAACGGCATTAAGGTCAAGGGCTTTGTTTCCTCGCCTTCGGCCGCGAGAGGCAATAGAAGCTGGCAGTTCTTCTTTATCAACGGGAGATTCGTTCGTTCAAAGCTTCTGCAGTCCGCCCTTGAGGGCGCGTATAAGAACTCGCTTTTCACAGGGCGTTTCCCCGTCTGCGTCCTTGATATCGATATGTCCTATTCAAAGGTCGACGTAAACGTGCATCCAGCCAAGCTGGAGGTCAGATTTTCCGATGAGCGTTCCGTATTCGACGCCCTTTACTGGGCGGTCCGCGGCGCTCTCGAGGGAGAAAACGCGCCGGCGGAGCTTGAAATATCGAAGAGCACGGCGGCAGCGGTAAGACCGTCCTTATCCGACGGCTCGGAAGCGCCGCGCTTTTCCGGGGCGCGGGGAAGCTCGGCTCCCGTATCCTTTTCCGCCGCGCCGAGGGACGGATTCTTCCGAAGAGTTTCCGCCGACGAGATCCGTTCCAGTCTCGGCGCGGGCTTCAAAAAAACCGGATCGGAGGGCAAGTATCCGCTCAACGACATTATTCGTCCAGCGGCACAGCAGAAAATCGATATGCCGTCGGCAAAACCAAACTGGACTCCCGACCCGCCCATCGAGGAGAAGAGAGAAGAGACTCCGTGGCGCTTTATCGGCGAGGCGCAGAACACCTATCTCATTGTCGAGATGGGCTCAAGCGTATATTTTATTGATAAGCACGCAGCTCACGAGCGCATACTATTCGATAAGCTGAAGGAGAAGGGGTGGAGACCGGAGGCGCAGATGCTTATTGCGCCGGTTATCGTCAAGGTAGGCGAGGAGACTGCGGAGCTGATCGGGAAAAACGCCTCGATTTTAGGTGAATACGGCTTCGGGATAGACGATTTCGGCGGCGGCTCAGTCGCAATCAGGGAGACTCCGCAGGACTTCGATTTAGATGAGCCGGAGGCTTTCATTGAGGAGCTCGCGGGGATACTCTCCTCTTCCGGCAGCCGAGGACTCGGAGAGCTGAAAGACGATATAATGCACACAGTCGCCTGCAAGGCGGCGATAAAGGCGGGGACCCGTTCCGAGCCGTCCGCCGTCCGGGAGCTTATAGCGAAGGTGATGTCGGGCGAGGTAAGATACTGCCCGCACGGCAGACCGGTGCGTATGGAGATAACGAAGTATCAGCTCGATAAAGGATTCAAAAGAGTATGACACCGAAAGTGCTTGTTATAACCGGCCCGACGGCAACGGGCAAAACAGAGCTCGGAGCCCGGCTCTGCGAGAGACTCGGCGGAGAGGTGGTCTCGGCCGATTCGATGCAGGTCTATAAGTATATGGATATCGGCACGGCGAAGCCGAGCGTCGAGGAGATGCGCGGCGTTCCGCATTATATGCTCTCCGTCGTCTCTCCCTTCGAGGCTTATTCCGTTTCACGTTACGTCGAGGAGGCGGGAAGGTGCGTCGACGGTATACTGTCCAGGGGAAAGCTGCCGGTTATAGTCGGCGGAACGGGGCTCTATATCGAATCGCTCGTGCTCGGGCGCAGCTTCGCAACCGGCGGCGGGGAAATAGGCAGGAGAGCGGAGATAGAGCGGAAATACGACGAGCTCGGCGGAGAAGAGATGCTGAGGCTCCTCTCGGA
The DNA here is from genome assembly GCA_902765975.1 of Oscillospiraceae bacterium. Lineage (GTDB taxonomy): Bacteria > Bacillota > Clostridia > Oscillospirales > Oscillospiraceae > RUG626. The sequence goes on along the minus strand of CACXBO010000054.1, from coordinate 2,273 downwards.
AAAGGATCCGGATCGCGCGGCAAAGCTGCATCCAAACGATAAAAAGCGCATAGTCCGCGCCTTCGAGCTCGCGGAAAATGGCGAGAGCATATCTGAGCACGACCGCAAATCGAAAGAGCTTCCGCCGAGATACGACGCGAAATATATAGTGCTCGGCTATGAGGCGAGAGAGGACCTCTATGCCGGAATAGACCGCAGAGTGGACGGAATGCTTGCAGCCGGCCTTTTGGACGAGGTGCGATCTCTCGCTCAAATGGGACTCTCCGAAGAATGCACCGCAATGCAGGCTATCGGCTATAAGGAGTGCCTTAGATACCTGAAGGGCGAAGAGAGCCTTGATGAAGCCGCCTGTAACGTGAAGCGCGGCAGCCGGAGATATGCGAAAAGGCAGATTTCATGGTGCTCGAGATACTCCGACGCTTTGAGAATAAATTGGAAAAAATTTCCGGATTTTACGACTGCTCTGCACGATTCGACAGAATTTTTTGCCGAACGCTGATAATATAAAGCCGTTCCCAATATATACATACGAAAGGACGGCTAAAAAATGCAGAAGCAGAACTTGCAGGATCTCTTTTTGAATGAGGCGAGAAGGAAGAACGTTCCGCTCACGGTTTTTCTGGTGAACGGATTTCAGATGCGCGGGACGGTGCGCTCCTTCGACAGCTTCACAGTCGCTCTTATGAGCGAGGGAAGAGAGCAGCTTATTTATAAGCACGCGATATCCACAGTTTCGCCCGCGAAGAGGCTTGAGCTCCCGCTCGCAGCCGACGGCGCTGCGGAAACGGATATCGGATGCTGAAGGAGCAGAAGAAGTGGAAAGAAGCGACAGGCTTATAAAATTCGTAACGCTGATAGTCTTCATAGCTCTCGTCATCTACGCGGGCTTTTCGCTGTATCAGACGAGAGACGACTCGCTGAGGACGGTGCCGGCGACGGCGATGGAGCTTCGGCGCAGCGTTATAACGACGGGCTACGCCGTGCGCGACGAGGAGGTGCTTATATCCCCGGAGGGCGGCGCATCGGTCAGCATAGCGGACGGAGAGAGAGTCGGGGCGGGTTCGACCGTCGCGATAACCTACAACACCTCGTCCGACCTTGCCCGCGCAGACGAAATACGCGAGCTGACGATAAGGATACAGGCTCTTGAGGCTGTCAGTGAGGTCAGAAGCGAGACCGAAGCGGCGCGAGAGAGCGTGATAAATCTCAGCCGCGTCATAGCCGAGCGGGATTACGCCTCGCTTCAGACGGCTGTATTGGACGTAGAGACCTTCGCTCTGAAAAACGGAGAAATAAGTCCGGAAAACGTGGGCGAAAGCCTTGAGGGGCTGAAGCTGAGGCTGGAAAGCCTCAGAACGGCGGCGGGCGGCCGCGGCTTTGTTACAGCGAGAAGGTCCGGAACCTTCACGACGAGCGTCGACGGCTATGAGCGCGTTGCGACCTCTGATATCCTCGGAAGACTGAGCCCGCAGGACGTGGACGGGCTGTTTTCCGCGAGAGCCGCCGTTTCTACCGGCGCCTTCGGCAAGCTTATCTACGGGATAAGGTGGTATTACGTCACGGTAATGGACTCGAGCTGGGCGTCGCTCTTGATAGGGAAAAGCACTGTTAATATCGATTTTTCCAAGACGTATAACGGCACCGTGACTATGAACGTCGAGTCGGTCGGTCAGGAATCGGACGGAAAATGCGCCGTAGTGTTTTCCGCGGCGCGAAAGCTGTCTGAGACTGCGGGAGTCAGAGAGATGACCGGCGAGGTGATATTCGAGTCCGCGTCGGGCATAAGAGTGCCGCGCGAGGCGGTCCATCTCGACGAAGACGGCGATACGATAGTCTATCTTCTCGCCGGAATGCAGGCGCAGGCGGTAAAGGTGAATATCCTCGGCGAGGAGGGCGACTACTATATGGTCGAGGATACCGGCGCGATAAGGATAGGCAACGAGATAATAACGAGAGCAGACGAGCTCCGCGACGGGGCGATAGTCGCAAAATAATGGGAGGGGTGAACCTCTTTGAGCACAGTATACGATAACGCTGCACGCTGCCTCGAGAGGGCGGCGGAAGCCGCCGTAAGGTCGGGCAGGAGAGCCGAGGACGTGAGCCTGCTCGCCGCCTCAAAGCAGAACGGGCGCGATAATATCAGGGAGGCTTTCCGGGCCGGGATACGCATCTTCGGAGAAAACAGAGTGCAGGAGCTCAGAGAAAAGCTCGCGGAAAATGCGTATGAGGGCGCCGCGCTACACTTCATCGGGGGACTGCAGAGGAATAAAGTG
>CACXBO010000053.1 GCA_902765975.1 Oscillospiraceae bacterium | reverse complement strand
GCGTGGATAAAAGCAAGTCCCTCCTCCGCTGAGTCGGTAAACTGCTTCTTAACGATGAACGCGGCGGACACTTCGTTTCTCATATAGAGATTGGAGTTCTGAATGAAGCGGTTCATCTTCGGCCTCAGCGTTATCGTCTTGACGATAGCCGTGAGTATCGCGTGGAACAGAGTGTATTTAAACTCGTCTCCGCCCGCATTCTTATTTGCGATATACGCATTCAGATTCGTCAGATCGATACGCTCGGAAATATATGCCTCGTTATCGCATCTGTTCGGATAAATAACTCCGGTAATAAAGTGCATAGCGTCGATATCTCTGAGCAAATAACCGTCCTTGCGGTCGCCTAAACGTCTTTTTCGTTTCTCCATCCTTTTAACCCCCGTTGTTCTATTCTCGTGCAAACGCACATTCGATGAGATTTTAGCACAATGAAGTGTTAAAGTCAATCAAAAGCAGAGCGCAACCTATTATAAAATATTTGTTTAAAACAGATTTTTCGCAGCCTGCAGAAGCTCGTTCGCCACTTTACCTGCCTCAAGAGTTCCCGAGCCGCCGTTTTCAATCAGAACTGCAAAGGCGACGGGAAAACTCTCGTCGGTACTGAAGCCGACAAACCATGCGTTCGGCGCTCTTCCTCCGCCGACCTCGGCAGTTCCGGATTTTGCAGCCAGCGAAAGCCCCGGAAAGTTTTCTCTTCCGTAGGTGAGATACACCGAATAGCTCATCGCGCTTTTGAGCTTGCGCGCCGTTTCCGCCGACAGAAGCCGCGTGCTTCCGCCGGAGCCTCCGCAGAGAAATGTGAAGTCCTGAGCGAAGCCTTCATTTGCGACGGCGGATACGAGTCTCAGAAGCGAGGCGGGGACGGCGAGATCCTTCCCCTGCCCCGCACCGGACCACGGCAGGAGCTCGCCTGATCCGTCGTAGCTTCCCTTCGCCGTACTGATGCCGTCTATATCAAAGCTCTGCGTAATGCCGAGCCACTCTGCGTACCGAGACATGATCTCCGCGCCGAGCTCATAGCTGAGAGATGCAAACACGCAGTTGCACGACCTGGCGAGAGCGTCCTCTATCTTCATATCTCCGTGAGCGTGAGTGCAGGCTATCCTCGTCCCGCCGACCTCCGCTTCTCCGGAACAGGTAAAGCTTCTCCCGTACAGGTCGGGAATATTGTCTATTGCCGCCGCCATCGTGATGAGCTTGGAAACCGAGCCGGGCGTGAATGCCGCGCCGGTAAGCCTGTTGATATACGCGCCGTCCTCAACGTCCGTGCCGCCGTTCTCCGGATCGAACGCGGGGGCGGACACCATACAAAGTATCTCGCCCGTTTTGTAGTTTACGACGCCGACAGCGCCGTTTCTGCCGTCAAGCGCGCTGAGAGCCGCTTTTGACAGCTCTGACGAAACGGAAAGACTCAGCTTCCCGCCGGAGGCTACCCCTTCCGCGAGGCTGTAGCCTATCAGCTCTTCCCTGTATATTGCGGAAACGCCGCCTCCGACGTTTCCGTTTTTATCGCCGATAAGATGTACCGTCGCCTTTCGCACCTCGGGATCTTCCGAGTACTGCGGTCCGCCTGCGGAATACTCAAGAAGGAGCTCGCCCTCCCGCGAGAATATCTCGCCGCGCGTCAGTCTGCCCGAGGCGTAGACATTGCCGTTCACCCGGGATGAAGCCCACTTCGCTCCGTCTCCTGCCAGTCTGAACGAAAAAAGCCCCATGCCTGCGATTATGAGTAGAATGAGAATAAAAATCGGGATCGATCTGAGCTTAAGCTTTTTCAAAATCGACGCCTCCTTTCGCTTTTGCCTTCCGCGGCGGGCTGAGAGCTGCGCCGATAAAGGCCGCAAGCCCCCAGGAAGCTATGAGGCTCGTTCCGCCCTTTGAGACGAAGGGGAAGGTCACGCCGGTGAGCGGGAGTATATCCAGAGAGCCGAACACGTTGAGCATCAGCTGAGCAAGCATCAGAGCTGCGGCTCCGCAGGCGGCGATGGAATAAAACCCGCCGCGTCCGCAGGATATGTCCTTTACCGCAAGCAGCGCCATAACGCAGAGACACAGTACGGCTGCAAAGCCGACTGCGAGGCCGAGCTCCTCGGATACGAGGCCGAACACCAGATCGTTATCCGCCGCAAACACGCTCTTGAACCAGCCCTTTCCCGCCCCGAGTCCGAATAATCCGCCGCTCGCCGCGGCTGCCATCGTTCGAGTCTGCTGGTAGCCGCCCTCGTTATATAGCTCCCACGCCCTGCCCCATGCGGAAAACCTTGAGGCGATATAGGGCTTTGCTGATACGGCGATGAAGGCGGCAAGACCCGCGCCGGAAACCGAGAGCAGAACAGCCGAAAAGCTTCCGGAACGCATGAACGCCATAACGATATAGGCGATAAAAAACACTGTAGCTGTCCCGAAATCGCCCATAAGCGCGAGGACTCCAACGCAGGCGGCCGAAAAGCCTATAAAAACGACAAGGCTTTTTCTCCCGTGCAGCCTGTAAAGAGGCGCAGCTCCGGCGAATACAAAGGCTATCTTCACAAGCTCGGACGGCTGAAAGCTTATCCCGCCTATCCGTATCCAGTTTTTTGCGCCGAGGATAGTCTCCGCCGTGAGGAGCGAGAATATGAGCAGCAGAAGACCGACCGTTGAAATGGGTATCCTCAGAGCCCTAACGCCCTTTTCCGATTTGAGGAACAGCGTAAGGATACAGTACAGTGCGATCCCCGCCG
>CACXBO010000052.1 GCA_902765975.1 Oscillospiraceae bacterium | reverse complement strand
GTGGACACCCCCGCCCCGCCGAAAAATACGATGCGCCGGGAGCGGTCGATGATGGATTGGAGCATAAGCAGGTTCCTTTCCTCAAAAAAGACCAGAATCCGGTCTGGAAACTGAAAAGCCCCGCCCGACGAAGCGGACAGGGCCTTGATAAAACGGAATCAATACATCTTCGCGCCGGCGGGAATGTGGTCGTCCACCATCAGCAGGTGGAGCTTTTCTTCGCCGTTTTCGTGGTGCAGGGCGCTGATGAGCATACCGCAGGATTCTATGCCCATCATGGCCCGCGGCGGCAGGTTGGTGATAGCGATGCAGGTCTTGCCGATCAGCTGTTCCGGCTCATAGAAAGCGTGGATGCCGCTGAGGATGGTGCGCTTTTCGGGCGTGCCGTCGTCCAAGGTGAACTTGAGCAGCTTCTTGGACTTGGGCACCGCTTCGCACTCCAGTACCTTCACGGCGCGGAAGTCGGACTTGCTGAAGGTTTCAAAGTCCACGGTGTCCTGAAACAGCGGTTCGATCTCCACGTTGGAGAAGTCGATTTTCTCCTCAACAACAGGAGCCGCCTCAACAGGCTTTTCTTCGGTCCTGGACTCGGCCTTTTCGGGCTTTTCCTTGTCCAAAGGTTTCATTGTCGGGAAGAGCAAAACGTCTCTTATGGAATCGCTGTCGGTGAGAAGCATAACGAGCCTGTCTATACCGAAGCCAAGACCGCCGGTAGGCGGCATACCGTACTCCAGAGCGTTAATAAAGTCATAGTCGACCTGAGCCTTAGTCTCCGGATCAAGAGCCTTTCTGTCGGCAACCTGCTTTTCCATCCTGGCGCGCTGGTCGATAGGATCGTTGAGCTCAGAGAACGCGTTGCCGAATTCGGTTGCGTTTATGAAATACTCAAAGCGCTCCGTAAACGCGGGATCGTTCGGCTTGCGCTTCGCAAGCGGGCTTATCTCGACAGGGTAATCATAGATGAAAGTCGGCTGGATTAGCTTATCCTCAACGAAAGCATCAAAAAACTCTGCAAGAATAGAGCCCTTTGTCGGAATCTCCGGCAGCTCGACTCCGTGCTCCTTCGCGCACTTTATTGCGTCCTCGTCAGTCGACCACTCGTTGTAATCTACTCCGGAATACTTCTTCACTGCCTCGATCATCGTAAGCTTTTCCCAGTTACCGAGGTCTATCTGATGCCCCTGATAAGGGATAACCAGACTGCCGCAGACCTTCATCGCGACCGTCTTCATCATGTCCTCGACCAGCTCCATCATTCCTCTGAAGTCGGTATAAGCCTCGTATAGCTCGATAGTGGTGAATTCGGGGTTATGCTTGACGTCCATTCCCTCGTTTCGGAAAATTCTGCCAACCTCATAGACCTTCTCCATACCTCCGACAATAAGCCTCTTGAGGTAGAGCTCGGTCTCTATGCGCAGCACCATATCCATATCGAGAGTGTTATGATGCGTATAAAACGGCCTTGCGGATGCGCCTATCTCAAAAGGCGTGAGAATAGGGGTGTCTACTTCCAAAAAGCCTCTGCCGTCAAGGAAGGCTCTCAGCTCGCGCATTATCATACTGCGCTTTACAAAAGTATCCTTGACGTCCGGGTTTACGATAAGGTCGACGTATCTCTGGCGATACCTCGTCTCCTTATCCGTGAGACCGTGAAACTTTTCCGGAAGCGGCCTGAGGCTCTTGGAGAGAAGCTGGAGCTTCTCGCAATGTACGCTTACCTCGCCCATTTTTGTCTTGAATACAAAGCCTTCAACACCGATTATATCTCCGATGTCGACCTTTCTGAAAGCCTGGAAAGCTTCGTCGCCGACGTCGTTAAGGCGAACGTAGATCTGTATTCTGCCCTTGCCGTCCATAAGATCGGCGAATATCGCCTTTCCCATACCGCGCTTTGCCATTATTCTTCCGGCAATCGAGACCTTCTGATTTTCAAGAGCCTCAAAGCCTTCTTTAATATCCTGAGAATATGAAGTCCTCGGATACTTCGTTATATAAAACGGGTCCTTGCCCTCTTCGCAGAGAGCGGATAGCTTATCTCTCCTTATCTGAAGAAGCTCTGAAATATCCTCCTGCGGAGAAGTTATATTTTCTTCTGCCATAATAACCGCCTTATTTTTCTATGCTTATTATCTCGAACTTCAAAACGCCCATAGGAGCGTCTACCTCTACAACGTCGCCCGCCTCGTGGCCGAAAAGTCCCTTGCCGAAGGGAGAGTCGTCGGAGATGCGTCCGGTAAGAGGATTCGCCTCCTGGCTTCCTACTATTTTATACATTTCAACCGTTCCGAACTCAAGATCCTTCACAGTAACCTTGCTGCCTATGCCGACCTTGTTTGAATCCTCCGATTCCTCGGTTATCTCGGCATGCTCGATAAGATCCTCTATCTCGGCAATTTTGGAATAGAGCTTGCCCTGCTCGGTCTTTGCCTCATCATACTCAGAGTTCTCCGAAAGGTCTCCGAAGCTCCTTGCCTCCTTAATCTGCTCGGCAACCTCCTTCTCTCTGACGGTCTTCAAAAAGAGAAGCTCCGATTTGAGCTCTTCAAGGTGCTGCGCGCTCATTTTGTATCTGTTAGAATCAGCCATGGTGATAACGCCTCTTTCATAATTACTACAAGGATTATATTATAGTGGGTAAAAAAATTTTGTCAAGATTTACCGCCGCTTTTATTGTTTCACGCAGTAAACTCCGTCGGAAAGTCTTCCATATGACGACCTTAACTTATCTGAGCTTTTAATAACGCGCTCATCGATAATCTCGCCAGGAATAACTATAGGACAGCCCGGCGGGTATTTCCAAAGATATTCGGCGGCGATTCTTCCCGCAGCTCTGTCAAGAGGAACAATTTCAGCCTCCGCACGTATTGCGTCGCAAAAGCTCAAAGACCGATCGGGAAGCGCAAAAGCTTTTTCTTTATATGCCGGTCCGGAAATGAGTCCGTCAACTTTTTCAGCAGCTCTCAAAAAAAGCCTCAAAGTCTCGTCCGTATCGCCCATTCCCGTCATTGCGAGGACGTAATCACTGGACGCCATCTCAAGCTCAACTCCCTCTTTCCGAAAAAGCTCAGCTGCATCGTATCCGTTGCCGCATTCGAGAACTATCTTGGAAACGTCGCAGTTCTCCGCCTCAAATAGCCGAAAGTTTTTGAGCTTTTTCAGCTCTTCTCTAAGCTTTAAAACCATTTTTCTCCATTTTTCGGCTTCTGCGGCTCCGTCTGCTTCAAGGAAAGAAACGCAGGCGTCTATCCCCGCCGTGAGTATATAAGACGGGCTGGAGGACTGAAAAAGAGAAACGCACCTCTGCGCCTTTTCTGCGCCGGGCATACCGTCGCCAATGCTTAATACAGCGGTCTGTGTCGGCGAAGGCAAGGTCTTATGCAGGCTCTCGACGGCAATATCCGCCCCAAGCTCTATTGCGCCCTTCGGAAATGCGCCAAATCCGAAATGCGCCCCGTGCGCCGCGTCTGTCAGAAGCGGAACGCCGTGTTTTCGGCAAACCTTCGATATGGCGGAAATATCGGAAACTACTCCTTCGTAGGTCGGACTTGTTATGCATACGAGCCCGATACTCTTATCTCGGCTGAGAGCCGCGTCGACTTTCTCCGCCTTAACCTCACCGAAAGCGTTAAGCTCACGGATATATTCCGGAATAACAAAGCTCAGCTCTGCTCCGCTGCTCTCCGCCGCTGCGTAAACGCATTTGTGTGAATTCCTTGCAATCAGGGCTTTGCCTCCCGCAGGAAGGCAGAGCTTGAAAGCGGCGAGTATTCCACCGGTTGAGCCGTTTACAAGCGCAACGCTCTTCTTTGCTCTACGCAAGGCCGCAAGTCTTGAGTTTATGCTTCTGAAGAGCTCGCCGGGCGAGTTGAGGTCGTCAAATCCCTGTATTTCCGTTATATCGAGAGAAAGGTCAATTTCCTTAAGCCACGGAAACTTATGATCGTTTCTCTTATGTCCCGGCATATGCATCGGAAGGATATTCCGCTTATTCAGTTCAATCAGTTTTTTAAACAGAGGCTCATCCATAGCTACGTCTCCAGAGCGGCGCTTAAAAGCGCCTTGGTATATCTATTCTCAGGCGATCTGAAAAGCTTCCTTGTCTCGCCCTCCTCGATTATCATTCCGTTATTCATAACGATCACTCTGTCGCAGATCTTATATATCACGTTCAGATCGTGGGATATAAAAAGAAAGCTGATGCCGGTATCCCTTCGCAGCTCGCTTATAAGCTCGAGTATCTCCGCTTCTATCGTCACGTCAAGCGCGGAGACTGGCTCGTCCGCAACGATAAGCCCGGGATCGCAGAGCAGTGCGGAGGCTATTGAAACGCGCTGCCTCTGCCCTCCGGACAGCTCGGACGGCCTTGAGCGAAGTGACGACTCCCCGAGTCTGACCTTCCCCGCTGTCTCCCTTACCCTCTCCTCTCGCTCCGTCTTAGAGGCTATGCCGCGGAGTATAAGCGGCTCCTCAAGTACCCTTTGGATAGTGAACGCCGGATTAAGCGAGCTTAACGGGTCCTGAAAAATCATCTGAGGCTTCTTAGTGAAACTCTCGACAACGCCTTTCTCCGGCTTTATAAGGCCGAGAACAGCTTTGGCAAGGGTAGTTTTTCCTGTTCCTGATCCGCCGACGAGCCCGAGTATCTCACCCTTTGCGATGCTGAAGCTGACGTCTTTTATGACCTCTTTATACGTCTTGCGCCCGAACAATCCGTGAGTTGTGTATCCTGCGCTGAGATCCTTTACGTTCAGAACGAGTTCGCTCACGCCTTTTTCGCCCCCTCTATAAACGGTATGCTTCGGAGAAGAGTTTTCGTATAATCGTGCTTCGGCGAGGAAAAAACTTCTTCCGTATCGCCGTTTTCCACGATAGCGCCTCTCTTCATCACGATCACGCGGTCGCAGAGCTTTCGCACGACGTTGAGATCGTGTGAAATAAAAAGCATAGACGTTCCGCAGCTTTCGTTCAGCTTTATGAGAAGGTTTATTATCTCGCGCTGAGTTGTTACGTCAAGTGCTGTCGTAGGCTCGTCAAGCAAAAGAAGCTTAGGTCTGATAACGATAGCGGCTGCTATCATAACCCTCTGCATCATTCCTCCGGACAGCTCGAAGGGATAGAGACCGTACACCTTCTCCGGCTCTTTGAGGTCAGCCATTCTCAATGCCTCGAGAGCGGCTTCGCGCCTCTCCTTTTTATCCATATCCGTGTGGATCCTAAGCACCTCTTCGACCTGCAAGCCTATCTTCATAAGAGGGTCGGACGCCGCGCTTGGTTCCTGGAACACGATACCGATCATTTTGCCCTTTATGCGCCTAAGCTCCTTTTCATTTGCGGAAAGGACCTCAATACCGTCGACGGTTATCTCGCCTCTCGCATCGCATATCTCTCTGTCGAGCAGCCCCCCGATGCTCATTGCAGTTACCGTTTTTCCGGAGCCGGATTCGCCTACGAGCCCGACTATCTCTCCGTCAGCGACTTCAAAGCTTACGCCGCCGACCGCTTCTCGGTTTCGTGTGTGGAACTTAACGTGAAGATCGCTTACCTTCAGCATATCACTCGCTCCTTCCACTCTTTTTTATCCCGTCGCCTATTAGGCCTACCGAGAATACCATTAAAACAATGGCAAGGCCTGTGAACACAGCATACCAGGGAGCTGTGAAAAGATAGCTCTGCGACGCCTTCAGCATAAATCCGAGCGAGGGATCGACGGGACTCACGCCAATTCCGAGGTAGCTCATGGACGCCTCGGCAAGGACAGCGTTGTTGAAGCCGATAGTTACTGCCGGCAGAAGCACCTGAAGCGTGTTCGGTAAAATATGCACAGCGAGAATTCTAACGTCCCCGGCGCCCATAAGCCTTGCGGATATTACGTAATTCTGAGTCTTTTCCCGTGAAAACGCTGTTCTCGATACTCTTGCAAAGCTCGGAATAAAGGCGATTCCGAGTGAAATAACAAGGTTTGACGTCTTCTCCGGTCCGAGGACGCTTATTATAACGAGAGCCAGAAGAATACTCGGAAACGCAGTTATCGCATCGTTGAGGCGCATCAGAAGCTCGTCCAACGCTCCTCCGTAATACGCCGTCAGCGCGCCAGCGGACACTCCTACGACCGCTCCTACACTAACCGTCATCAGGCCGACCGTAAGCGTTGTCCCGGCGCCCTTCATTACTCTGCTGAATATATCGCGCCCGAAATTGTCGGTTCCGAAGATATGCGACGCAGACGGCGGCTCAAGACTTGAGCCGGCAAAAGCCTCCGGATCATAAGGAGTCCAGAGCCATGAGACGACAATGGCGGCTAAAAGCACGGAAAAGAGGATAGTCCCTGCAATCAGAGTCTTGTTTCTTTTCATCCCTTCGCCCCCCTTCTCAGCCTCGGATCAACGCCGAAATTGATAAGGTCTGCCGCCGTCGACGCAAGGACTACCCAAAGCGCAAGTAAAACAACTATCGCCTCAACTACCGGATAATCCCTGTAGGATATACTCGAAACGAGAAATCTTCCGAGACCGGGCACTACAAAAACCTGCTCTATCACTACGGATGCGGCGATTATTTCCGCCGCCGTCTGTCCGAGAAAGGTCACGATCGGTGTGAGAGAGTTCTTGAGAATATGAACGAAGAGCAATCTCGACGAGCCTGCTCCTCTCGACCTTACCGTTCTCGCATAATCCTTTTTCAGCTCGGCCTCAACTGTCGACGAGAGCATATTGACAGTCATTGCAATCCTCGGAACGGCAATACATACGGCAGGATAAAAAAGATATAAGAGCGACGCGGCAGGGCTGACGGACCACGGTACGAACGCGCCGTGCGAAAACCACTTAAGTGTTATTCCGAATATCCACGTCACAAGAAGTCCGATAAAGAACGACGGAACAGCCATACACAGCCTGTTTAGAGCGGAGCGGAACACACTGTAAAAACGGCTTTTAGCCCCTGCGGCAATAACGCCGAGGGGCAGGGATATCAGTATTATAAGAACGAAGCTCAAGGCGGACAGCTCTAGCGTAACTCCAAGCCTCGGCGCTATAAGCGACGTTACGGACTGATTACGGTATTTATATGAATTACCGAGGTCTCCGGTAAAAAAGCCCTTTATCCACTCGAAGTATCTCTGATGGACAGGCTTATTCAGCCCGAGCTCATCTCTCAGCGCCTCTACCTGCTCCGGAGCCGCATTCGTTCCTAGCATCGTTGACGCCGGGTCTCCGGATATAAGAGAAAACGCGAGAAAGGTCATCGCAGTGACGATGAGCATCGTAAGCGCAAGCGAGGCAAGCTTTTTAGCCGCGAACTTCATCAGCTTTCAAAATGCAGACCGGAGAGGTCTATAACGTCGATAGGATAAAAGCGCACTCCCGTTAAGCCCTTGCGAAGCGCAACGAGATCTGCAAGATCCTGAATATACACGTTTGCTGCGTTTTCGGTAAGTTCGCGCTCCATCTGCTTATATATCTCCGTCTGCTCAGCATCGTCGTAGGTTATCATCGCTTTAGCAAAAAGGGCGTCGTAGGTCTCGCTTGAATAATTGATGAAGTTTCTCTTATGCGTTGAGGTAAATCTCTCAAGCAGAGCTCTTGCGGTCATCTGGGCCGCGTCAAAACCGACGACCGTCGATTCAAAGTCTCTGTTTCCGTAAACGTCCTCGAGCCAGCTCGCCCACTCGACGAGCTTTATCTCGGCGGTCACCCCGACGGCCTTGAGCTGATTTACTATCACCGTCGCCGTGTCGATGTGCGGCTGATAGTTGGACGGAACGGTTATCGTCATTGAAAAGCCGTTCGGGTATCCCGCTTCGGAGAGAAGCGACTTAGCCTTTTCAACGTCGTGCATATAGTAATCCGTCAGCTCGGGAACGTAGTACTTTGCGAACGCGGGGTACATGCTCGATCCGATCGGGCTTCCGTATCCGCCGAATACGACGTCGATTATCTCATGCTTATCTATTGCGTAGGAAAGCGCCCGCCTGACTCTAATATCGTCGAAGGGCTTTACGGCGTTATTCAGATAGAGAGCCTGTACGAGCTTCATCGTGTCGGTCTCCGCCCTGAAGCCGTCGCCAAGCTGAGCCACCTGCTGAGCTGTCAGATGGCTCGCAATATCGACTGAGCCGCTCTGAAGGCTCAAAACGAGACTGTCTGCATTCTCGATTATTTTTAGCGTTACTTTTGCAACTCCGGCCTTCTCTCCCCAGTAGTCGTCGAAACGCTCGAGCACGATATTATCCTGAGCGACGCGGGATACGAATTTGAAGGGACCGGTGCCGACCGGCTGAGTCGACTGCATTTCATAGTCTGCCGGGATTATCGCAGCCGTGAGATATGTCGCAAATTCGACCGACGGCTCTGAAAGAGCAATAACCACGGTTTTATCGTCCTTTTTCTCCACCCCGGAAATAATTGCAAAGGCGGGTACGAGTCCTTCGTCGCGGCAGCGAAGTATGGAATATACCACATCGTCCGACTTGACCTCCGCCCCGTTATGGAATTTAACGCCTTCTCTGAGAATAAAAGTATAGGAAAGTCTGTCCTCTGAAACGGAGTAGCTCTCGCATACGGCAGGGACTAGCTCGCCCTCAGTCGTCGGCTTGAGAAGGCCCTCGAATACGTTGAACATTATTTCCTTCGTTCCCGCCGAAATCATCTTGTGCGGGTCGAGGTCATCGTCAAGATCCTGCGCTATGCCGAAAACAATCTCATCAGCGCCGCCCTTCGGTCCGGCGCAAGAGGCAAGCATGGCAGCGAGCACAAGAAACGAGAGCAGCATGGCAAACGCTTTTCTTTTCATTTTCAGTTCTCCTTTCATCACTGCCTGCCGAAGCAGGTCAATGTGCGCGGGTATCCGCAATTAGATATTTTACATTTTTCGGAAGCAAAACGCAAGTATTTTACATATATAAAAACCGCGCGCCGAAAGAGCGGCGCGCAGGCATTATAAACAAATCACTCAAGCTTAAGCGACTCAAATACGGACTCGGAATAGCTCATATACTTGAGGCTGGTATCATTATCATTGAACGTTGCAAATACAACAGACGCGGTCGCAAACCCCTTTCCGTTGGGCGTTACTCCGACGAGCTCCTTGAGGTACAGATAAAAACCCATTTCGCTCGTCCCTGAGCCGGTATAAACGCGCCACTGCGTTCCGTTTATCTCGACAACATCGTCCTTCAGCTCGTAATCCGCCACGCCTAACATATCAAAAGAGGATTCAAACGTCTCAAGCAGGGTGTCCTTTAGGAAATCGGGGTCGATTGAAATCCCGCCCATATTGGTTATATCAAAATTCATAGTAAATGTTGATAATTCGCCATTCTGCATCTCGATACTGTGTCCAGTTCCCGCGGGATTCATAGAGATATAGTCGAGAAGCTCTTCATCAACCTTTGCGAGGAGATAGGAATCTGCGTTGGCCGCAAGAGTAATGTATCCGTCCGGAGATTCAATCGGGGCAGGCTCGGGCTCAGGTTCGGGCTCAGGCTCAGGCTCAGG